>JBATKC010000060.1:0-17965 GCA_049669065.1 Gammaproteobacteria bacterium | reverse complement strand
GACCACGGTGGTGCCCACCGCCACTACCCGTCCGCCCCGGGCGCGGGTCCGCGCCACGGCCGCACAAACGGACTCCGGCACCTCGATGTATTCAGCATGCATCACATGCTCGCGGATATCGTCGGCCCGAACCGGCTGGAAGGTCCCAGCGCCGACATGCAGGGTCACGCTGCAGCGATCTACACCGGCAGCGGCCAGCTGCTCGAGCACGCCAGAGTCGAAGTGCAGACCCGCCGTGGGTGCAGCCACCGCGCCCGGCGCGGCAGCATAGACTGTCTGGTAGCGCTCCCTGTCGCCTGCCTGATCCTCGCGATCGATATACGGTGGCAATGGCATATGACCGTGGGCCTCGAGCACCGGCATCAGATCCCGGTCGAAACGCAGTCGATAAAGCGTCTGCTCGCGCCCGCACACCTCGGCCGACAGTCCACCCTCGAAATGCACTAGCGTGCCTTCGCGAGGCGGCTTGCTGGCACGCAGATGACACAGCGCCTCATCGGCCCCTTCGAGGCGCTCGAGCAGCATCTCCAGCTTGCCGCCACTCGCCTTGCGACCAAACAGGCGTGCCGGGATGACGCGGGTATCGTTGACCACCAGCAGATCCCCCGGCCGCAGCAGGTCCGGCAGATCTGTAAATTGACGATCGTCCAGACCGCCGTCCGACCCGTCCAGATGCAACAGACGGCTCGCCGAACGCGTGGCGAGCGGGTGCTGGGCGATGAGTTCCGTGGGGAGCTCGTAACTGAAATCCGCGCGCCGCATGGGGGGCGAATCTTAGCAGTTTCGCCCCATGCGGGTAGCGCGGCCGGCGCTCAGGCCTCCTCGGGTGGGCCGATGACGATCTCGCGCTCAAGTCGCGCCGGTTCCGTTACATCGTCCCCGGTTTCACTGGTCGCCGGCACCTCGATATCCAGGTCGAGCCGACGCTTCTCCCGGATCACGCCGAGCCTGAGCGACTCGCCCGCCTCATAGGAGCGCAGTATCCGCATCGCGTGTTCAGGGCTGGTGGGCTTGCGGCCGCCAATATCGAGGATCACGTCACCATCCCTGAGCTCGAGTGAAGGGTCGGCCGGCGCTCTCACCACCAGGATGCCCTCGTCGCTGCCGAAATAGCTGCCCAGATCCGTACTCAGGGTAACCAGCTCCATATCGCTCCAGCGCCCGGCGCCGCCGAGGAACAATCTGACCGGCCCATGACCCATCGCCTGCAGACCGCTGAGCGCGCCCAGCGCCCGGAGTTGCTCCAGATCCTCGAGGTCCTCCAGATCGATGTCGATATCGCCGGACTCCTCAAGCGCGAGAAAGATCTCGCCGGGATCCAGCTCCCGCGGCGTCACCGTCACCTGCTTCTCCTCGCCCTGGCGCAGATAGCGCACGGTCACGGTCTGACCGGCGCTGACAGTCTTCATCTTCTCGGTCAGCTTGCTGCTGCCGCTTGTCTCCGTGCCATTGCCCAGCGGCACGTCGTCGATCCGGGTCAACACATCCCCGGCGCGCAGCCCGGCCTCGTCGGCCGGCCCACCCGGCGTCACCGCGAGCACCGGCACACCCTGGTCGGTACTGTCGTCGATGTTCACGCCCAGCATCGGGCGCGGCTCGGCATCAAACAGACTGCGCAAGGCCAGGCTCGTTGCCTCGCCGACCAGCTGCGCCGACAACATCGCGATCTCCCGGGCCGCGATCTCCATCCGTGATTGCGCAGCCTCGAGACGCGCTTCCAGCGCAGCCTCATCGGCCTCCCGTGCCGCGTCAGCCTGCTCCCGACTGCGTTCACTCGCCTCCCGCTCGATCTCGGTCGCTGTGTCCTGGGCGCGGGCGATGCCGCTGACACCCAGGGCGAGCGCCAGCAACAGCCAACCCATCGCGGCGCGGCGTTTCAATCTATTTCTGATCATCGTCGACTCCATCGAGAGCTCTCTCTCGGCTGTCAATAACGGGTGCTCTGGATCTGGGCGTACTCGAGCTGCAGCAATGACCGCATAAGGATGACCCGTTCCTGCCACAACGCCTGCTGCTGGATCGGCGTCAGCCCCAGCTCCGCAGCCGCGTTGAGACGCATATCCACAAAGGCCACCTGGTCCTGCAGATCGGCAATGGTCCGCGCGGTGCTGGCCCGGATCACGCCCTGACGCCGGGGCATCGCACGGCGCAATGCCTCGAGCTGGCGTGAACGCTGCTGCAGATCGCCGACGGCCACCGGCTCCACCGAAGGCACTACCTCAGCGATCGGTATCTGCGGTCCCGGCTGGACCGGCATCGATGACCCGGGGCCGAGCCGCTGGATCAAGGCCAGACCGAGCACAAAGGACGCCGCGATCGCGATCGCCGACAGCCAGGGGAACGGCGTCGCCGGCTTGGGCGACAGACTGGCTACCGCCACCGACTGCCACAGCCCCTGGCGGGGCGAAATCGGCGGAAGTGCCCTGAGCTGTTCGCGGATACCGGCCAGCCGCGCCAGCTCCCTGCGACATGGCTCGCAGGTTTCGACGTGGGCCTCGACCGCGGGCGCCGGGGCGTCGCCATCGCGAAGACTCAACAGCTGTTCGGTTGTGGCATGCATGTGTGATCACCGTCTGATTCCGCCAGCTGGTCGCGCAGTCGCTGGTGGGCGCGCGACAGCTGGGATTTCGAAAAACTCGTGGTCTTGCCCATCATCCGGCCGATCTCGGCATGGGTCAGACCCTCCACGTCATGTAGCCAGACCACCGAGCGGGCCACCGGCGGGAGCAGCGCCAGCGCGGTGGCAATATCCATCGCGCCGTGGAGCCGTTCGCTGGCCGCACCATGGTCGGAGCCTTCCAGCCAGCCGCCGTCGCCGATCTCGGCATCGGGCGCCGTGGCCGAAGACTTCTGGTGCCAGGCCGAACGCAGATGGGCGAGGCATTTGTTGACCGCAACCCGCTTGATCCAGCCGGGGAACGCAGCCGGCTCACGCAGCGACTCGAGCTTGCGGATGACCTCAATCGCGGTCTCCTGCAGCACTTCGTCGGCCAGCGCCGCGCTCTGCAGCATCCGCGTGGCGAGGCTGTAGACCGGTGTGGCGTAGACCCGGTAGAGGATCTCGTGCGCCTTCATATCGCCGCCCCTCGCCCGTTTGAGGATGGCGTGATCGACCCTGCATTCGGTAAAGCCGGACATGACGCTATAAAGATACTGCTGGAGGCAAAAGGGTCGCATCCCGGGCGGAAGGCCTTGAGAGCGCCCGGGGAGACCGTTACTCTACGCCCCCCGCGGCCGGGATGGCGGAACTGGTAGACGCAGCAGACTCAAAATCTGCCGATCGCAAGATCGTGGGGGTTCGATTCCCCCTCCCGGCACCAACGCGCGGCCGACCTGCAGCTACTCAATGACACCCTGAGCAGCGTTTCAAGTACTACCGGCGGCGGGCCGCCCGTCGGGAGAGCATCCACCAGGATCGGCGCCTGGGGCCCGTTGCCGGACCGATCAGAAGTAAGCGGTGACTACGACCGAGTCAGAATAGGCGCCCGGGATCGGGCTCTGATCGGCGAAGATGCGGCCATAGACCGGGATGGTGAAGACGGTGCGTCTGGGGCGGGTCATGATCCTCGTGACGACGCTGGTGGCACCGGTGCCGTCCCCCCAGATAATCGTGCGGGCGGCGTTGAGGTAGGCGTTGTAATCGAGGGTGCCGCCACCGGACACCATATGGCGATCTTCCATGTTCCCGCTGTTGCCGGCGCTCAGTGCGATCGACACAAGCCCGGTACCGCCCTGGCAACGCAGCTGCACGTTCGCCGAAGTGTCCAGATCCTGGCTGGTTCCGGCATTGTAGTTACCGAAAGCGAGGGTGGGCGTCGAGATCCGGCAGTTGAGTGCCGCCTGGGCGGGTGCTGCCACGATCAGCATGGCCAGACCACAGACCAGACCTGGCCAGCGCGTTCTCACCTGCCATTCTCACCGGCGCACATCACATCACCCAGATCCGGCACCAGCCTGTCCGTATCCTGAATCCTGAGGTCGAAACCACAGGCATTATCGCGCCAGCTCAAAGTCAGCGCTGCGCCATCGCCGACATCCCGCAGATAGACCTGCCCGTCGAGACCGACCGGGAAGAACTCGTCCGTCTCCACGGCACGCACCACGCTGCCCTCCGGGGCAGGCGAACCGTCCGGGAGCAGCAACCGCAGCAGCACATCACGGCCTTCCCGGGCCGGGAAATCCGCCAGCACGCCGGTGCGGAAATAGGGCGTCACATTCATCGCCACCGATTCTATATTGGCGGTCAGCGGCAGGTCTTCCTGTTTGATCGAGATCTTGTTGTTCTGGTACGGGCGGAGTCCCGGAACCAGGACCCGGCCGCTGCCATCGGTGCGGCCGATCTCCTGATTCTCCAGCATCACGCGCACATTTTCGAAGCCGTTGACCTGGACCACCGCAAACGCGTCACGGACTTCCCGTGCCATAAAGGGCATACCACCCACCCAGGCGGCGGACCCGGCGGTGCTGGCCCGCCAGCTGGTGCCATCGTCGGTACGGGTGGATTCCAGACTGTAGCGCCCGGTCCGGGTCTGAGCCGACACGTCGGCGTCCCATTCGGTATTGCCGCTGCCGGTGGCCGTGCCGAAACGGTATCCGTAACCGGGCCCCGTGGGCAGATTCTGCTGCAGCTGCGCGGTGGCACGGGTGTCGCCGTCCCGGGTCTGCAAGCCAAAGCTGGCGCTGCGCTGGTTACCCAGGGACAGATTCGCCGACAGGGTAAATGCGAAGTCGCTGTCGTCACCGTTCTCTACATAGCTGGAGCTGGCGGACAAGAACAACCGCCGCGCCACGACCTTCGAATAGTTCACGGTGAACAGGTCCAGGTTCGCCGTACCCCTGTTCTGCTGGTGCAGGAAGGAGCCGGAGATCGTCCCCCGCCGCGCCAGATTCAGACCGCCGGTCATGGTGTAACGCGCTTTCGGCTGGTCCGTATCCTCGACGAAGCTGAGCTCCCGGTAGTTCGAGCTGTATCCGCGATAGTTGACGGCGAGGTTAAACAGGTTGGAACGATAGCCGTGCCCCACCATCCAGGAAGCGCCGGTCCCCGGGTCGTCGCCGTCGCTGACGGTCAGTCCAAGCGAGGTGACACCGAGCCGGAGCCGGGAAAACGTCACCCCCGATCCGATGCGCCGGAAGTCCGCCGCGAGTTCGCTGTTGCCCTCCACCGTGACCGTATCGTTCAGTCCATGGCGATGGAAGCCGGCAAAGAACACGTCGCGATAGTCATTGCTGTCGAAACCGTAATCCTTTCTCAGCGTGCCGACCGAGTAGGAATAATCCGACAACCCGGCCGTGAGCAGCACCTGGCTGGCGTAGAAATCGGTCACCACCACCTGTTCCCGGCCGAGCAGATCGCGGGTCACCAGACGCGCCTCGCCGGCACCGGTATTGACCCGGATGTTGTCGAAATTGAACGGCCCGGGAGTCAGCTCCTGGCGTTGTGCCAGGCGGCCGTTGACGAACAGCTCGGCCTCCGAGGCCAACGCCGTTTCGCCGTCCAGGGACGGCAAGGGGAAGGTAATGAAATACGGCTGGGTATTGAAGTTGGTAGCGACCTGTACCCCTGCAAAACGCGTCGGCGAGCCCAGCATGCCCGGATACAGCATGCCGTCGCCGACCCGATAACTCTGCATCAGATCAGGATTGTCTTTCTCCCAGGTCGTCTCCAGCCGGACCCATCCGTCATCATCGTCGAAATCCTCGAAGCCGTCGTCGCCGTATTCACCCTGGCGATAGATCAGACTGTTGCGGAGTGTCCCGACCGGACTGAATGCGATCGGTTCAATGAAACCGACGAATTGCTTCGAGTCGCCATCGGCGTATTTCTGGTAGGAGAGGTTGTAATCACTGTAGATACCAACATCCGATGCGGGTGCGGTCCCACTCCGCCAGGAGCCGGTAAATTGCTGCGCGCGCAGAAAGCGCGGCGGAATGCTCACATCCAGGCTCAGCCTGGTCGGATCGAAATCCGCGGTGCTGCCCTGGAATCCGGCCAGCGGCAGGTAGCGGAGACCCCGATGGACCACGGCCTGGGGCCGATCGCCATTGACCCGCCATTCGTCCACCATGGCCTCTTCCACCCAGTATCTGCCGGAATCGTCAGTCAGCACGAATCCGGACCGGGCCGGGCCGCCATTGGCAGCGACCTCGAGGATCAGCATCTCGTATTCGGCTGCGGACGCCGCGGCCGAGAGCAGCAACAGGAGCGTTGCGGCGAGGAGCCTAGTTGTTGCCGGGCAGGACATACTGCACGGCATCTGACGTGTCGGTGAACGCGGTGACCGCGGTCACATCGGCGTCAGCCGGCAACGGCAGCATGAAGGGGCGCGTGGCGCCGGGCAGCAGATAACCCCCGACCTGTATCCGATCCTCGGCCGACTCGTCCGGCGACCCGTCTCCGAACACGGCATCGTCTCCTTCAGACAATCTGAACCCCAGGATCTGCGCCGTCGCGTTGCCCGAGTTGGTCATCACGACCTCCAGCCGGTCGTCGTGGCGCTGACTACGCACGACTCTTACCGACGGCTCGGCGCTCACGCTGGGGGCGAGAAAGACCGGCAATGAAAGCCGCAATCTGACACTGATGCCGCTGCCCGAGACGGTCTCCTCCGGCGGAGCGAGCTCGGTGATAATCAGCCGATAAGTGCCCTCCGCGTCGGCGCTGGCCTCGACCAGCTTGCCGATCCGGACGACCTGGGATTTGCCGGCGGGGACGGTAAAGATCCGCGGCACGATCAGCAGATCTTCGGTATCCCCGAGCACATCGTCGCCGTCTTCATCCTGGGCCCAGTGGTGGATATCCGCCTGTAGCGAAGCCGGCTCACTACCCTCGTTGCGGATGGTGACTAACGCACTGCGCTCACGATGAGAGATCTCGACCCGCACCGGCGACACATTGAGCACCGCCGCGGCACAATCCACCGCCAGAAGGAGAAAGCAAAGGGCAGCGGATACCGCTGCCCCTTGTGATTTCGTCAGTGACATCGACTCAGAATACGATCGTGACGGTGACCGAGTCGTTGTAGGTGCCGCCGAGCGCGACTGCTGCGTCAGCCTGCGCCACCCGGCCATAGACCGTCGTGGTCGCGGAGACGCCGGTACCGACGACCTGCTTGCCGGTGGCGGGTGTGTCGCCCCAGACAGTGCCACCGGCGACATCGGTGAAGAGCTGGTACGGCAGCAGGTTTCCACCGGAGTCCATTGCCCGAGCGTTGATGTCACCCTGGCCGCCGCCGTCGATGGTCATCTGCGGGGCAAATCCGGTGGTACAGGTAAAGTCGATGCCGTTGCTGGTGTCATTGTCGATCGCCGGATCGATGACGCCAAAATCCACCGTGCCTGTCCCATCGATCGTACAGGAGCTGTTGACCTGTGCGGTGACGGTCATCGGCGAACTGACATCAGCCATGGCACCTGCCAGCGGCAGACCGGCGCCGATCACGGCGACGAGGCCGCGAATCGCGTTTACGGGGGTCTTTTTGAACATTGAATATTCCTCGGTAGTAGTTTCGGGAGCTGAGCTATCTCTTCTCTGGAGACCTCTGGCTTTGCGTCCCCGCCTCGCAGCGGGTTTGCCTTTTTCGAAACCCGGAGGTTCCGCTGGCGAGGCGAACTTTAACATATAATCAGATAGTTACGTCAATGATCTAACCCGAAAAGTGAGACATGTGTCAAGTTTTTGGCGGCAAATATGTGAAACCGGTCTGTTTTTCATAATCTCCGTCGCCAGGACACAGACGATACGTCGATCCCGGGCCCGCTGGCGGGTTCAGAGACATGGCCGCCCCGACCGCAACCCGGGGGGCTCCGGCGAGCAGGCTATTTGATTGCTTGATGGCGCACAGGCCCGGCACTCTGTCTCGCCGGGCTAGGGTAATATTGCCCACCTGTCAGCTCTCGGAAGACCCGATCGCAATGAAATTTTGCAGCGCCTGTGGACACGCGGTGTCACTCAAGACCCCGGACCAGGACACCATCCCCCGCTACGTCTGCGGCGCCTGCGGCGTGGTCCATTACGAGAACCCGAAAATCGTGGTCGGCTGCGTCGTCGAACATCAGAACAAGATCCTGTTGTGCAAGCGGGCGATCGAACCGCGCTCCGGTTTCTGGACCGTGCCCGCCGGGTTTATGGAGAACGAGGAGACGCTGCAGGAAGGCGCCGCACGCGAGACCCGTGAAGAGGCGCTGGCTGAGGTGGAGGTCGGCGAGATGTTCGCGGTGGTCGACGTGGTGCGAGCCCGCCAGGTCCACGTGATGTTCCGTGCCACGCTGATCGGCACCGAATACGGCGTTGGCTACGAGAGCCTGGAGACGGAGTTGTTTGACGAAGCGGAAATCCCCTGGGACGAGATCGCCTTTCCCAGCGTACGCTTTGCCCTCGAGACCTGGCTGGAAGACCGCCGTCTCGGACAGACGGGTCTGCTGCACATGACGACGTTCCGGCGACCCAGGCTATAGGCCACCGCTCTAGGGCGCCGGCGGGGCTTATGGCAGAATACGCCCTCGCGCGCCAACCCACGCTTCCCTATTGATCGCGAGGAGCAAGATGACCTTCGTCGTTACAGAGAACTGCATCCGCTGCAAATACATGGACTGTGTGGAAGTCTGTCCGGTGGACTGTTTCCATGAGGGGCCCAACTTCCTGGTCATCGACCCGGAAGAATGCATCGATTGCACGCTGTGCGAACCGGAGTGCCCGGCCGAGGCCATCTTTTCGGAGGAAGATCTACCCGAGGGTCAGGAACATTTTCTCGAGCTCAACAAGGAGCTCTCGGAACAATGGCCGGTGATCACCGAGATCGGCGACGTGCCGCCGGACGCCGAGGAATGGGACGGCGTGCCTGACAAACTCCAGTATCTGGGGCGCTAGGACTCAGATCCCAGCCAGCGGCAGCTTGGCGATCAGCTCTTTTCGAGATAGGCGGCCAGCTCCGCCGCCGGCACATAGCCGGGCAACAGCGACCCGTCTTCGGTCATGATCGCCGGCGTGCCACGCACACCGATCCGGTTACCCATCTCGTACTCCGCAGCCACCGGCGTCGCGCCGCAGCTCGGCGCGTCGATCTTCTTGCCCAGCTTGGCGTCGGTGAGAGCCTGCTGGCGATCGTCAGAGCACCACACCGCCTCGGCCTTGGCCCAACCTTCCGATCCGGGACCCATGCGCGGGTAGAACATGTAGCGGACGCGGATACCGAGCGCCTGCATCTGGTCCATCTCCTGATGCAGCTTGCGGCAGTAACCGCAATCGATATCGGTAAACACGGTGATCGTGTGTTTCGGGTTCTCGGGCTCGAAGATGATCATCTCCGACTCCTTGACCTGCGCCATTTGCCGCAGACGCACCGAACTGCGCCGGGCTTCGGTCACGCTCTCGTTGGTCGCCAGGTCGACGATTTCACCCTTGAGCAGATAGCGCTTGTCGCCGGTGATGTAGACAATCTGCCCGCCGACCACGACTTCATAGACGCCGGGGATCGGCGACTCGGTGACGTCATCGGCAGTCAACCCGGGCACCATGGCGGCGATGTCTTCTTTTGGACCCGCGTGGGCGGCGCTCAGCATCAGCAGCGGCGCGGCCACCACGAGGATCCGTAAATTCAGTGTTGTCATAATGGGGGCTTTCCGGCGGATCGTTGACTCACTACGACCGTCGATCGAAAGATAGGTTCAGTGGCGAATGGGCGCCCATTCTAGATCAAACCCGGGCCGGCGACATCAACCCCGGGGATGGTGCCGGGAATGCAGGTCCTTGAGACGCTCCCGGGCCACATGGGTATAGATCTGGGTAGTCGAGAGATCGCTATGACCCAGCAGCATCTGCACCACGCGCAGATCCGCGCCGTGATTGAGCAGATGGGTAGCGAAGGCATGGCGCAGCGTATGCGGCGACAGCTTGTCACCGACCTGAGCCTTGGCCGCATAGCGCTTGATCAGATGCCAGAATGCCTGGCGGGTCATATGGTCGCCACGCCGGGTCGGGAACAGGTAGTCGGATTGACGATCCAGCAGGATCTCAGTCCGCGGACCCTTGATGAACTGGTTGATCCATTCGACGGATTCTTCGCCCAGCGGAATCAGGCGTTCCTTGTCGCCCTTGCCGACGACCCGGATCACGCCCTGGTTGAGATTGATCTGGCTGAGTTTGAGATTCACCAGTTCGGTCACACGCAGACCGGTTGCGTAGAGCACTTCCAGCATGGTCCGGTCCCGATGCCCCAGACAATCGGATGTCTGCGGTGCCTCGAGCAGGGCCTCGACTTCTTTCTCGGTCAGTGATTTGGGCAGCGGCCGGCCGATTTTCGGCATATCGATACGCGCCGTCGGATCGTCCTTGCGGCCGGCCTCGCGCAAAAGATGGCGGAAGAATCGCCGGAAACTCGAGAGTTGCCGGGCTGTGGAACGGGGTCGCGCACCGGATTCCACTCGCCAGGCGATAAACTCGAGCAGGTCGGCGCGACTGGCATCGGCGACCGGCCGGCCACGCTCCGCCAGCCACTTCGCCAGGGACGTCAGATCCGTCCGGTACGCGGAGAGGGTGTTACGCGACAGACCCCGCTCCATCCAGACGGCATCGAGAAAACTCTCGATTTTCGCCTCTGAGGCGATCATCTCTGCGGGGCGGTCGTGTTTATGGCTTCCGTTACTTTTGCCCATATTTTCCATCTGCCCACGTGGGCGTGGCGGCTGGACCGGTCTCCACCCCAGGGCCCGGTCCTGGCCTGAATCAAACAGCCGACATAAAATCGGCGGGCCGTCCTCGCCCCCGTCTTTGGCTAACAGGACAGCTTTCGATGGTCGAGTATCATGCCGATGCCCCATCGCAGCCGTGACCGCTTTCACAGTTCGCCAAGGTGATTAACATAACGTGACGAGGGTCACATAACGAGTGCCGCGTTGCGCGCTTGCGGGGAATAATCGATTTGCTGAGATCCATCGGACGTCTGCTCTGGGGCCTTTACGCGCTGCTGGTATTCGGCTCGATGGTGCTGCTGACGACGCTGCTGGTGGCCTTCGTGCCGGGTCTGGCCCGACGCCGCCATCTGGCCCGATGGGCAGCCCGGACTATCTTTGCTCTGATCGGCGTCAGACTTCAGGTCCACTTCCCGCATCACCTGCCGCCGGATGCCTGTGTGGTGGTCGCTAACCACGCCAGCTACCTGGACGGCGTGATTCTCACTGCGGCGCTACCGGCTAATTTCAGCTTCGTGATCAAGCGCGAGATGACCGGCGTGCCCCTGGCCCATCTGCTGCTCCGACGGCTGGGGTCGGAATTCGTCGAACGCTCGGATCGCAAAGGTGGCGCCCGGGATGCACGCCGTATCCGCAGCAAGGCCGAGGGTGGGCATGCCATCGCCTTCTTTCCGGAGGGCACGTTTGTGGCCGAGCCGGGGCTGGGCCGGTTCCGCAATGGCGCCTTCGCCACCGCCGCGCGCACCGGCTTGCCGGTGGTGCCGGTCATTATCCGCGGCGCCAGGGAGATCCTCCCCGCGCAACAGTGGCTGCCACGCCGCGGCGCACTCGACGTGACGGTGACCGAGCCCATTCACCTGGCAGAATCGCCGTCCGGGCATACTGCCAGGGCACTGCTGACCGCTTCACGGGCGCGGATCCTGGATGGCCTGGACGAACCGGACCTGATGGCCGGGATCATCAAGGAGAACGCGTAAAAAAGCCCGCGCGAGGCGGGCTTGGTGTTGAATCGGTGGGGCCTGTCAGCCAGCCGCTGCAGCCTGCTGGCGCTCCTCCACGAACTTGATCCAGTCGCCCGCCTGACGCCGGGTCTTGTCGTCATAGTTGCGCGCCTCTCTGAGTGCATCGAGGGCCTGGGTAAAATCTCGCATCTCGTTGGCCGAAATGCCGATCAACAGATAGGCGCCGCCCGGGGACTTGAGGCCACCCTTCTCCAGCGCCTGTCTGGCGGCATCGATCGAGCGTTGCCATTCGCTCTTCTCGGCCAGCAGCTGCGCTTTCTGCATATACAGCTCGCCGTCGTCCTTGAGCGGCGCCAGCCGATCGATGGTCGCAATCGCCTTGTCGAATTCCCGTGCCGAGGTCCAGGCGCTCAACAACAATTCCAGGTTCTTCTGGTTGGCCTGTATACGTCCCGCCGCCATCTCTTTCTCCAGCGTGCGGCCGGCCACGTAGGGCACTTCGACAAACAGGTTCATACGCACGATATTCAGCAGCTTGCGCTCGCGTTGCTGCTCGTTCATGGTCGGGCTGATGTCGTCAAACAACCCTGCTTCATAGGCGACCATCAGCGTCGCCAGCGCGTCGATATCCATGCGCCGTTCCTGGTACGAGCCGGACAACATCTCCCAGTACTTCAGCTTCTCCGGCCACTTGGCCACCATGCCGGTCAACAACCGCGACGCAGACGGATAGTCCTTTTTCTCGAAATAGATAGCCAATTCAAGTAGATACCAGGATTCTTGCGCCTTGTCCCCGGCGATGGCGATGGCCTTCTGGACATTGGGTAACGCCTGGTCGAACTGGTTGAGACTCGAGTAACTCGCAGCCAGCGCGATGTAGGCCGGGGCCGGCGGGTCGCACTGGAACTTCAGATATTCGAGCATCAGATCGATGGTGCGTTGATGCTCATCCTGGCCCGCGTAGAGCTGGGCCAGCGAATACATCAGGCCGAAATGGGAGGCATTGGTCAGTGCGTCTGAGTCCAGCGCCTTCTGGAAATACGGGATCGCCTGCTTGTACTTGCCCTGACCGGCATAAACGTAACCGAAGGTCTCGTTGACCTTGGCCATCTCGTAGTCATTGAGGTTGCCGTTCGCCAGCGCGTTGAGGCCCTTGAGCGCTTCACTATATTGCTCGTTGCCCATCTGCTCGTGGATTGCGCTGAGCCGCCGATAGGTGCGCTCGCCGATCAGTGATCCTTTTTCTTTGCGTTCGATGGCCGGCTGGCCCTCGCATTTGCCCGCCTCCTCGGCCGCCTGGGCGGTGCCGGCAATACCGGCCAGCGAGAACAGGAGGACACCGATGCCGATCGCATTGAATGGTTTCATCAGCTTTGATCCAGCTTGAAGTCGATGGTCTGTTCGGCCTCCCGGCTGACCGCGCGGCCATCGACGATACGGGGCTTGAATTTCCAGCGCAGGATGGCGCGGATCGCGGCGCGGTCAAACAAACGTCTCGGTTCCGCCTCCACCACGGTCGGTTTGTCCACCGTGCCGTCCTCGAGGATGATAAAACGCACCTTGACCCAGCCCTCGGTGCCCTTTAACAGCGCCTCGCGGGGATATTGTGGCTCGATGCGGACGATCGGGATGATGTCGCCCTCGGCTGCCGGGTCGCCAGCCTGCCAGGAGCCCAGATACGGCCCGCTGCCGCTAAACCCGACGTCGATATCCGGCGTCTCGATGTCCAGAGGCGTCGGTGGCGGCTGCGATTGTGACGAAACTTTCAGCTTTGGCGGCGGTGGCGGTTTCTTTGGCGGCGGTGGTTTCTTCGGCACTCGCCGATCCTTGGTCTGCAACATCTCGTCCTGCTCGACGCGGATAAAGTCGATGACCTTGCCGCCGCTATCCGCACCGCGGAATCCGCCCTTGTTGGAGATCAGCGCGTTCATCAACAGGAACAGCAGCAGCGCGATGGCGATGCCGAGGGCCAGCGATCCAAAGGTCTTAGCCATCAGCCTCCTCCCAACTCGGCGGCGACGGATACATTTTGGACACCGCCAAGCCGGATCTGATCCATCAGGTCGATCAACACGCCGGTGGCCGCTTTCTCATCGGTGACGATGACTACGCTCGCCTCCGGACTCTCGGCCTTGGCCTGCTCGACCAGCTGCCGCACCTGAGCCAGTTCGATCTTCCGCTTGTTCATCCAGATGTCACCGGTCACGCTGATGCCGATCAGGATGTTGCCACGCTCCTGTTTGATCGCAGTCATCGCTTCGGGTCGATTGGGATCGATGCCGGTCTCCTTGATAAAGGAGGTCGTGACGATAAAGAAGATCAGCATGATGAAGACGATATCCAACATCGGCGTGATGTTGATCTCGGTCTCTTCCTGGGTCACCGCGTGCCGTCTGGCCATTTAGTCTCTCGCTCGCATATCAATCTGCAACGCCACGCTACTTCGCCATCGCCGCCAGCGACACGCCCTGGGCCCCGGCGACCCGGGCCTGATCGATCACCTGCACCAGCAGACCGGCATCGGCATTGCGATCGGCGATCACCACCACGCTCGCCTCCGGCTTGGTGGCCAGCTCGCTCTCGATATTGGCTCTGACCGCGCGCAGATCGACATTGCGATTCTGCACCTGGATCTGGCCCAACTCGTCGATACGGATAGCGACCACTTCGGAGACCTTCTTGGTCTCGATCGGCTTGTTCGAGGGCCGATTTACATCGATACCGATCTCCTTGACGAACGAGGTCGTGACGATAAAGAAGATCAGCATGATGAAGACGATATCCAACATCGGCGTGATGTTGATCTCGGCCTCTTCGGCGTGCGCGGTTACTCTGCGTCGCATTCAGATACCCTCAATGATGCGCCAGGTGGTCTTCGACCGCGCTCACTTCCCGCTTCGCCTTCTGCTCCATCCAGGACGCAAAATAGAGACCGGAGAGGGCCGCCACCAGACCTGCCATGGTCGGGATGGTGGCCTTGGATACACCGGCGGCCATCAGGCGGGCATTACCGGTACCGGCGAACGCCATCACGTCGAACACCGAGATCATCCCGGTCACGGTGCCGAGCAGACCGAGCAGCGGCAGGATCGCCATCAATGCGTTGATCACCGGCAGATATTGCCGACATTCGACACCGACCTCCGAGATCAACTGCTGGCGTACCTGCCGTGCGTACCAGGAAAATGTGTCGGAGCGGGAGTTCCAGGCCTGCTCGATCTCTCTCACCCGCCCGGGCAGCACAAAGTAGAAGAACCAGAATCGCTCGATGATCAAGGTCCACATCAGGATGGTCACGAACAGGATTGCATAGAGGACATCGCCGCCCGCTTCGAAGAAATCCCGAATCGGCGCGATCAACAGCTCCTGCAGGAAGATCATCGGTCGGCTTCCGCCTTCTGCGCGATCATGCCGGCAGTCTGTTCTTCGAGGACCTCGATCAGGCTACGGCTGCGACCAGCGACCCAGCTGTGCAGCAGCACCAGCGGGATGGCGACACACAGTCCGAGCACGGTCGTAACCAGCGCCTGCGAGATACCGCCAGCCATCAGCTTCGGATCGCCAGTACCAAACAGCGTGATGGCCTGGAAGGTGGCGATCATGCCGGTAACGGTGCCGAGCAACCCGAGCAACGGTGCTACCGCGGCCAGCACCTTGATGCCGCCCTGCCATTTCTCGAGCGCGGGCGCCTCCCGGAGGATGGCCTCATCCAGCTTCAGCTCCAGGGTCTCGGTGTCATTCATCCGGTTCTCGTCATACACCTTGAGGATCCGGCCGAGCGGGTTCTTCTCGCTGGGGTCGGATGACTTGAGCTGCTTGCGCATGCCACCGCTCACGCCGCTGAGGAACAGCAGACGCCACAGCGCGATCAACAGACCAATGATGCCCAGCGTGATGATGACGTAACCGACCGGGCCACCCTGCGCAATACGCTCGCTAAGACTCGGAGCCTGGATCAGCAGGCCAAGCAGCGAGCCGCGGCTGGGATCGACCGCCGTGTTTACGATGGCCGGCGGAGACGACCCGAACAGATCATCGATGGCGTTGCGGAACCGGGTCTGGGGCTGACGTGCCAGCTCCTTGATCGAATCGGTTTCAGTATCGTAGGTCAGGAAGCGATCACCCGTGATCAGGTTATGCACACCGACCCGGACCACCTCGGCCTGTTCGTCGCGACCATCCGCGGTAACGATAGTGGCCTGAAAGCGGCTGACCTTGCCTGACTCCACCATCTCTTCGAACAGCAGGATGCGCAGCGCATCGAGATCTTCGATCGAGGGCAGACCCTTGATCTGCGCCAGCCGGGTTGCGACATCGCTGCGGTCGGGATACTGCGCCGAGACCAGCGAGCTGCGCACCTGCCCGACGGTGTCGCCGGCGACCTGGCGGACGACCCCGAATAACTCGCCGAAGTTGCCGACCTGGACCTGCAGATTGTCTGACATCTCGGTCAGCAGTTGCTCGTTTTCGGTAAACGCCGCGGTCAGCCGGTCACTGCGCTGCTCCTCTGCAGTCAGCTCTGCCTGCACCTCGCGCAACAACGCCCGCTGGCTATCGCGCTCTCGCTGGAAACGCGTCTCGCGCTGCTTGTTCTCCGCGGACATCTCGCCGCGGGCCTTTTTGACCTGATCGAGCAACTGGTCCAGCTCGCCGGCTGACCATGCGTTGGCGCTGACCAGGGCGCCCAGGATCAACGCCGCTGTGATGATGATCTGCTTTTTCATTGGGAGGCCTCCGGCGCTGAAACGGGCAGCATCAACAGATTCGGCGGCGACTGTTTGCGCGCGACGCGCAGGCCTTCAGTCACCGACGCGCGGTATTCGGCTGGCAGGGTCTCCCACTGACGCGTATTCGGATTGAAGAAGCCGGTCTCTTCCTTGTTCGCGGTCTGGTAGGCAAGCAGCAGACGGCCCAGACGCAGGAACTCTACTTCGCGCGACTCTCCGCCGATGTCGAGGGTGCCATTGCGGGCCTCCATGTCGCGGCCGAAGTTGGTCTCGATCTGATAAGCCTCCATGATCTTGCGGTATTTCTCCGAGATGGTGATCTCCGAGTCATCCATCATCTCCCGCAGGGCCGCGACCCGGTCCGTGCGTTCCCGCAGATTGAACGGCAGATCGAGCGCAATAAATTCGTCAAGGTTGGCGATCATGATCTCCATCAGCGGCACGATCTCGGTCTGTACGACCTGAAAGTCTTCCAGCTGCCGGCCGATGTTGGCCTTCTCCGATTCCTGGCTGTTGACCAGCGTCTGCAGATGACGGTTATAGATCTTGACCCGATCCAGTTTTTGCAGCGCAAGGCGATACTCGCCAAGAAGCTCCGAGGTCTGGTCGGCCAGCTGCGCGATGCGCGCCTGCGACTTCTTGGATGCCGAATCGCTGGCCTTCTGCTCCGCCAGGCTCGCGCTGACAATCCTCTCGGATGCGACCGCCGTCGACAGGCACAGGGGCAGCAGAAGCGCTGCCAGCGCCGCCCCGAGCCATTCGGCAAGGCGCGATTTCTTCTGTGTTTGCATGAGCTTCCCTTCGCTGGAAATTGTAATTAGTGAGGAGGCATTCGTAAGCGATTTAAGCTAGCAGAAAGCCCCCTGAAAAAAAAGTACGCCGCCGGGCGCGAAAACACCGCAGATAGCGCCTTCAACCTGTTGTTTATTCTCTCGAAACCCCACTACGACCGTGGCCGGCCGTGTCTCCCCTCAACCCATCTTCTACATGTTCCTGCGGTACTGCCCCCCGACCTCATAGAGACCGTGCGTGATCTGTCCCAGCGTGCAGACCTTGACCGCTTCCATCAATTCGGCAAACACGTTTCCGTCCCTGGCGGCGACCTCCTGCAGCCGCCCCATTGCGGCGGCAGATTCGTCCCCATGGGCGGTCTGAAACGCTCGTACCGCCTCGACCTGCTGCCGCTTCTCCTCTTCGGTGGAGCGTATCAGCTCGATCGCGCCCGGCGCCTCCTCCGCTGACGATCCGGACTTGAAGGTGTTCACCCCGACTATGGGGAGACTGCCATCATGCTTGCGTGATTCATAGTAGAGGCTCTCTTCCTGAATCTTGCCACGCTGGTACATGGTCTCCATCGCGCCCAAAACACCGCCGCGTTCGGAGAGCCGTTCGAACTCCTGGTAAACCGCTTCCTCCACCAGATCGGTCAGCTGGTCAATCGCGAACGCGCCCTGCAGCGGGTTCTGGACTTTGTTCAGCCCCAGCTCCTTGTTGATGATCATCTGGATCGCCACCGCCCGGCGCACGGACTCTTCCGTCGGCGTCGTGATCGCCTCGTCGTAGGCATTAGTGTGCAGGCTGTTGCAG
>JBATKC010000059.1:0-16521 GCA_049669065.1 Gammaproteobacteria bacterium | reverse complement strand
GCGCAGCAGTTGCCAACCCGGAGGCAGCGCCGGTGGCGCCGCGGAGGCGGGCTGCTCGAGATACACCCGCCCACCCGGGCGCAAGCAGTGCTCATCATCAATCATTTGACATAATCCAGGCAGCACGTCCTGGGTAAACGGCGGGTCGAGAAAGATGATGTCGAAAAAGCCGGCCGCGGAGCGAAGAAACATCTCGGTCCTGGCACACACCGCGACGCCATCGCTGCAGCCCAGTACCTCGAGATGCGCCGCGATGGCCCGGACGACTACCGGCTGGCGGTCGACAAAGGTCACTGATGCTGCCCCCCGGGACAAGGCCTCGAGACCGAGCGCGCCGCTGCCGGCGAACAGATCGAGACACCGGGCGCCCTGGATCACCGGCTGGAGCCAGTTGAACAGAGTCTCGCGGACCCGATCCGCTGTCGGCCGCACGCCTTCTATCGCCGGAAACGACAGTCGCCGCCCGCGCCATTGTCCGGCGATTATCCGGAACCGCCCGGTCTCCCGGCTCGCGGCGGTCTGTCGCCCCTTTCGGCGGCTGGATTTCATAGGCACTTTCCGAAGGCTTGCACGGTGCTAAAGTTCAAGCGTAGTCTTACTGAATTCCTAATAGAATTCTTAAAAAGAACATTCGCATCACCCTGCCTCTCCTGGAGGAGCCAGAATAATGAGAACGCTCAATTTCGCGGCCGTGCTGCTGCTATCCCTCTCCGTCGCCGGTTGCTTCTCGGACTCTAGCGGTCCGGATGAACCCAGAAACACGGACAGCACTGGCCTGATTGGTATCCTCGGGCCCGGCTTTGAGGTCAATACGGATTTCCGAGCCAACTGGCAGCTGGACCCGGCGGCAAGCATCCAGGTGGTGCCCTACCCGAACGACATATCCGGTTTCCTGGCCTCGCCCGGGACAGATGGCACGCTGAATCTGACGCCTACCGCGACACAGCCGCTGGCCGGATTTGTCAACCAGCTGGACGGTTTCTCGACCAATGCGCGCATCACCGCAAACTTCAGCGAGGCCGTAAGCGCCGCCAGCCTGACCCCGGCATCGGTATTTGTGGTCGAGGTCGCGCTCGATCGCTCGACTCGCGCCGTGATCGGATTGTCAGACCAGACCTTTGGCCGCATCCTGCAGGGCCAGAGTCCGTTTCTGGTTCAGGGTGTTGAATACGAAGTGGGTCTGGCGCCCGATTTCGATGCCGGCGGACAGACGGTGCAGATCAAGCCGCTCAAGCCGCTTAACGGCAACCGCACCTTCAATCTGATCGATCCGGCGACCGGGCAGCCCACGCCGATCGTGGTGGAGAACGGTTATCTGGTCATCCTCACCAATGGCATCACCAACGGAAGCGGTAACGCGGCCGTCGCCGACACCCAATATGAGCAGATCAAACAGGGTTATCTGGCAGGTCTGATCCAGATCCCCGACGATCCCTCGCAGATCGATCCGGACGCCCTGACGCCCGAAGAATTGATCGGATTGTTTACCGCCGCCCAGTTGGCAACGGCAGAAGCACTGGGAATTCCGGTTCCGAATATCGTCGTAACCTCCAGCTTTACCACGCTCGATACCACCGTGGTGATGGAGACCGTGGCGGCGATCTCGGGACCGGGCGGTATCCAGCTGCAGCCGATCCTCACCCCAGTAGACCTGCCTGACCCGACCGGCCAGTTCCCCGGCGGGATCATCCCAGCCGGCACGCCTGTGACCACGGAGCTGATCTTTGCTCTACAGGGGATTTCTGACCCGACTGCCGCCAGTGCCTACCTCTATGCCGGGGCGATGGCGGGGCTGCCCTATTATCTGACGCCGGCGGCGGACCCGAGCGACACCTCGATCCTGACCGAATACTGGGAAGGCGCACCAAACGTCAATCCGCTGGATCCCACCAGCACGGTGTTGTCAAAGTTCAATCCCATCCCGGTGGCCAACGCGTCGCTGACCGTGCCGCTGCTGGCCACGGTGCCCGCATCGGCCGGGCCGGGTAGCCCACCAGTGATAGGTGGACCCATCGTGATTTTCGCTCACGGCATCACCCGTAACCGGACCGACATGCTCGCTATCTCCGAGAGCTTTGCCGCCATCGGCGCCACCGTAATCGCGATGGACCATGCGCTGCACGGCATCGCCGCCGCCGAGATCGATTTCGCGACGATCACGCCGGAAGAGCTGGCGGAGATCCTGGCCACCACTCCTTTGGCAGTGTTACGTGTTCCCGGCGTCCCTGAGCGCACCTTTGACGTGGATCTCGTCACCGGCGGGACGCCCGGTACGCCGCCCGATGGTGTGATCGACCCCTCTGGCGCGCATTTCATCAACCTGAGCGGACCGCTGGTCAGCCGTGATAACGGCCGCCAGTCGGCCGCCGATCTGATGGTGCTGGCGATGACGGTGCCGACCATCGATATCGCGCCACCGGGCTTCCAGCCCGATGGCGTGCCGGATTACGGTGCCTCCACGGTCCATTTCGTCAGCCAATCGCTGGGCTCGATCATCGGCACGACCTTCCTGGGCAGCTACGGCAATGCGTCGAATATCGCCACCGCCACGTTGGGCGTCGGCGGCGGCGTGATCTCAGACCTGCTGCTGGATTCGTTCTCATTCGGCCCCGTCATCGAGGGTGGTCTGAGCGCAGCCGGTCTGGTGCCGAATACGGGTGTTTACAACAACTACGTCCGCGATCTGCAAAATTCGATCGATGCCTTCGACCCGATCAGCTTTGCCAGCGAAGCCGCTGCGGTCCATCCGGTCCACTTTATCGAGGTCACGGGCGATCTGGTCGTGCCGAACTCGGCCAATAACCGGCTGGCTGCCGAGATGGACGTGACCGAGGTGACGGCTGCCGGCGCCAACGACGTCAGTGGCAATTCCGCGTCCCGGGTCTGCTTTATCGCCGGTGGTCACGGCTCCCAGCTGGACCCGACGGACAGCCCGGCGGCGACAGTGGAGATGCAGGCCGAGACGGTCACCTTCGGCGCCACCCTCGGCGGGCTGCTGCCGATCGCGGACCCGACCGTCGTGGGCGACTTTGCGGCCGGCGACTGCCAGGCGCCGAACCGACCGAGGGCCAATACGCTCTGACCGGTTCTGTCGGTTCACTGAAGGACCTAAGGGCGGTCTCCGGACCGCCCTTTTTTTTGTCGTTCCGGCGCCGCCGCTGGCGATCCTGGTGCCGCCGCGGACGGCTCCCGGACGGCGGCCGCATCGGTTAGCATAGGCGTCCCATCGACGAGCCCCGTCATGTTCCGCAACAAAGACAAACCAGACACCGAAGCGTCCGCCACCGGGCAAGACTCCGGCGAAGCCGCAGCACCAGAAAAACGCGCTGGCTTCTTCCGCCGTCTGCGCCAGCGCCTCAACCAGGGCGAATCGTTCCTCACCTACGACCTGGCCCACCTGCTGCCGGGCGGCAAACCCGACGAAGCGTTCCTCGAGGAGATGGAGACCCGGCTGTTGTCCGGCGACGTGGGCGTGGAAGCCACCTCGCGGATCATGGAAGGCCTGGATCGCAAGCTGTGGCGGGATGAATTGAAAGACACCCGCACGGTGATGGAGACCATGCGCGAGACCATGCTGGGCATCCTCGGGCCCTGCGAGGCGCCGCTGCAGATCCCGGAGGCACCGCGCCCGTTCGTGATCCTGATGGTCGGCGTCAACGGCTCGGGCAAGACCACCACCATCGGCAAGCTCGCGCGCCGCTTCAAGGACCAGGGACTGAGCGTGATGCTGGCGGCCGGCGATACCTTCCGCGCCGCCGCCGTCGAGCAGATCCAGGTCTGGGGTCAGCGCAACGAGGTGCCGGTCATCGCGCAACAGACCGGCGCCGATCCGGCCGCGGTGATGTTCGACGCGCTGGAGGCGGCGAAGGCCCGGGAGATCGACGTGCTGATCGCTGATACCGCGGGCCGGCTGCATACGCAGGACAACCTGATGGAGGAGCTGAAAAAGATCAAACGGGTGATGGGCAAGATCGACGCCGACGCGCCCCACGAGACCCTGCTCGTCCTCGACGCGAGTCTGGGGCAAAACGCGCTGGTCCAGGCCAGCCGTTTCCATGAGGCCATCGGTCTGACCGGTCTGGTGATGAGCAAGCTCGACGGTACCGCCAAAGGCGGCGTGTTGCTGGCGGTGGCGGAGAACCTGGGCGTGCCGATCCGCTTTCTCGGTATCGGCGAAGCCGCCGAGGATCTGGACGAGTTTCGTGCGGCACCGTTTGTCGATGCGCTGCTGGCCGGGGACCGGATTCAGGACGCGGGCTCCGCGTGATCCGCTTCGAGCAGGTTTACAAGCGCTACCCCGGCGGCCGCGAGGCGCTGTCCGGCGTCGATCTGGACGTTGACGCTGGCGAGATGGTGTTTTTGACCGGTCATTCCGGCGCCGGCAAGAGCACGCTGCTCAAGCTCATCGGTCTGCTCGAACGGGCGACTCGGGGACAGGTGCTGATCAACGGCCGCAACACCGCCGGTATCGGCCGGGGTCAGATCCCGGCGTTCCGGCGCCAGATCGGCATGGTGTTCCAGGATCACAAGCTGCTCCATGACCGCAGCGTGTTCGACAACGTGGCGCTACCGCTGATCATCACCGGCATGGCGGGCAAGGAGATCGGCAAACGGGTGCGAGCCTCGCTGGACCAGGTGGGTCTGCTCAAGGCCGAGCGGGTGCGGCCGATGACGTTGTCCAGCGGTGAACAACAGCGGATCGGTATCGCCCGGGCGGTGGTCTCCAAACCCCCGCTGCTGATCGCGGACGAACCGACTGGCAACCTGGACCCCGAATTGTCGCTGGAGATCATGCGGCTGTTCGGACGCTTTAACGAAGTCGGCGTCACCGTGGTCATCGCCAGTCACGATCTGGGTTTGATCGAGCATCTGGGTCATCGCCGTATTGCGCTGATGGACGGACGCCTGGACGATCGTCTGGACGATGGCCTGGACGGAGGCGCCCATGGCTCGTAGACCCATGGCCGAACGCAAGAGCCGGCGACCCGCCGCGCCAAAGCGCAAGCCCAGCAGACCATCCCGCCGCAGACCGCCTGAGAAGACCAGCGACGGCAGCTCGCTCTCGGTCCACGGCGGCCACCACCTGCGTGAATTGATCGCCAGCCTGGGCCGGCTCTCGGCTCAGCCGCTGTCCGCATTGATGACGATCGCGGTGATCGCCATCGCGCTGGCGTTGCCGGCCGGGCTGCAGCTGATGGTCGCCAACGGGCGCGCGCTAAGCGGCCAATGGGATGGCGCCATCGAGATCGCGGTCTATCTGAACAAGGACATCACGCCAGCGACCGCTGACGAGCTTGCTGACACGCTAAGAGACGACCCCGGTCTGGGTTCGGTGCGGCTGATCCCGGCCGATGAGGCGCTGGCCGAATTCCGCGAATCGTCCGGGTTCGGCGCCGCGCTGGATGCATTGACCGAAAACCCGCTGCCCAATCTGCTGCTGCTGACGCCGGCGGAAGGCAACGATTCTGCCGAAGCCGTCGCGGCGCTGTCCGAACGGCTGCGTGAGGAACTGCCTGCCGACCTCGTCCAGGCGGATACCGAGTGGGTGGCGCGGTTCCACGCGATGCTGGACGTCGTGCGCCGGGTGGTGGCGCTGGCCGGCGTCATGCTGGCGCTGGGCGTGGTGCTGATCGTCGGCAACACCATCCGCCTGGATATACAAAACCGCCGCGACGAGATCGAGGTGACCAAGCTGATCGGCGCCACCGACGGCTTTATCCGCCGGCCGTTTCTCTACTCCGGGTTCTGGTACGGCTTGTTCGGGGGCCTGCTGGCGCTGGGTTTGATCATGACCTCGCTGCTCGCGCTGGAGGAGCCGGTGCGCCGGGTCGCCGGGCTCTACGGCAGCGGCTTCCGCCTGACCGGCCCCGGTATGGTTGGCGCCGCGCTGATCGCGGGCGCCGGCGCAGCGCTGGGATGGCTCGGTTCCTGGCTCTCGGCGACCCGGAACATGCGCCGGATCGAACCCGGAAACTAAAACTAACACTCTGTTTCTACTATACTTTTAGTTGCCAGATGCGGCGGAACTTCGCACCCGGTTAGCACTCTAATGCCCGGACTGCTAAAATTCCGCCACCTCAGGAGATAACCAGATATATGAAGGCTTTGATACCAGCGCGTAGTCACGATCTCGTGCTTGCCGGACCGGTAGGCAGCGTGGAGGCCTATGTCCAGGCCGTGTCCACGATCCCGATCCTGAGTCAGGAGGAGGAAGTGGCGCTGGCGACCCGGTTCCGTGATGAGAACGACCTGGATGCCGCCCGGCAGCTGGTGTTGTCCCATCTGCGTTTCGTGGTGCATATCGCCCGCAGCTACAACGGCTACGGTCTGCAGTTCGGCGATCTGATCCAGGAAGGCAACGTCGGGCTGATGAAAGCCGTCAAGCGCTTTGACCCCACGTTTGGTGTGCGCCTGGTCTCTTTCGCCGTGCACTGGATCCGGGCCGAAATCCACGAATACGTGCTGCGCAACTGGAAGGTGGTGAAAGTCGCCACGACCAAGGCCCAGCGTAAGCTGTTCTTCAATCTGCGTAAGGCCAAAAAGCGCCTGGGCTGGCTCAATGCCGAAGAGACCCGGGCGGTTGCAGACGACCTCGGCGTCAGTCCGCGTGAAGTCAGCGAGATGGAGTCGCGTCTTTCGATGCGGGACGTGGCCTTTGATCCGGCGCCAGGGGCGGATGACGAAGACGGCGGCACTTTTTCGCCGGCCGCATATCTGCACAGTGCCGAATCGGATCCGGCCCTGCTGGTCGAAGCGGACGACTGGGAGCAGGACGCGAGCGCCCGTCTGGCTGAGGCGTTGGAACAGCTGGACGATCGCAGCCGCCAGATCCTGACCGCCCGCTGGCTGGATGAGGACAAACGCACGCTGCAGGACCTGGCCGACGAATACGGCGTATCCGCAGAACGGATCCGGCAGATCGAGGCCAATGCGATCAAGAAATTGCGCGGTCAGATCCTCGCGGCCTGATCGACGGTCTGTCCCTGATCCGAATTTCGATAACGGCCCTGCGGGGCCGTTTTGCTATCTACACCCTGCGCAGGTTCCACAGCCAGATGCCGGTGACGGCGAGCACCAGCAACAGGACCGCCGCGAGATCCATCAGCCAGGGTCCGAAACGACCGAGGATGCGGCCACTGTGCAGATCCAGCAGCACGCGCTCCAGACTCAGGATGCTGCCCAGATAATCCGCCCGCAGCGTGACCAACATGGCCTCGTCTGTCGCCGCCGGCCTTGCCCAGCGGATCGGGCCCGGGTCATCTGCGACACGATCCCATGACAGCAACGCGGGCCCGGCCCGGTAAAGACCTGCGCTCGAGCGCAGCAACACGCGGTTGGCCGGGTCCAGCCCGAGACTGTCGATGCCCTGCGGGAGGCCGGCCTCCCGCCCAAGGCGCTCGACCCGCTCGCCGTCCGCGGTCAGCAACAACAGATCGCCGTCGATGGCGACGATCACCAGATCTTCGCTGGCCACCGCTCCGTCTATGGCTGAGACATCGTGTTCGATCAGCCGCGTATCCAGATACAGGCGATCGCCCAAACGCGTCACCACGCCGTAGCTCAGTACATAGCTGTCGGCCTCATCCGGCGCTTCGATGCCATACCAGTTGAGCAGCCAGCCCGCCGCCAGGTGGCGCTCGTCGAGCCCCAGATCGTCAGTGTGATTGAGCGTCAGGCCGGTTACCGCGAGCACCAGCACAAATATGGCCGCGGTCAGACCCAGGCGCCGGTGCCAGGTCACCAGCGCGGTGATGCGAAGCAGCCGGCTAGCGAAGCTCATCAGCGCTGACCTGGCGATCCAGGAACAGGACCATCCGCGCCAGCCGCGTGACCGCACTCACCGACATGGTCGCGCCGGAGATGCCGTCGATGTTGCGGTCTAGTTCGTACTGACCGTTCAGGCTGGCACCGTTGAATTGCTCGGTAAAGAAGTCGTGGCGCACCTCCCAGCCACGGCTCTCGCGGAAGATCAGCACTTTTACCCGCTCGATGTTGCCGGCATTGACGACGATGCCGGTGGTGATCGGCTTCTCCTTGCCGATCTCCTCTACGATCCAGGCCGTGCGGCCGGCGTCAGCCCAGTAACGGATACGCATGGCGTTCGGCGGATGACCCAGGATCGTGGTCACCTGATCCCGCAGCTGCGGCGTGATCCACACGGCTTTCGCTTGCGGTGTCGCGCCGGCGAATATTTCGAGCAAAAAGTCGTCCGGCTCCTGGTAGACGCCGCGCGCGGACGACACGCCTACCCCGAGCAGAAACAGGATGAGGACACTACAGATGCGGCCGGCGACAGTCATCATGTCACCGCGCAGCCGATGCGCCGCTCAGGCCCAGGCACGTTGCCAATGACGGAGTCATGTCACAGTAAATCCCGATGTGTGCTCAGAACTGATAGCCGATACCCAGATTGAAGCCATTGTCGTTCTTGGCGCTGTCGTTATCCTGCTGCTGCGCGTCGAACTTTAGCACCACATCCGGTATCGGCCAGTAGTTGAAGCCGGCATTGTATTGCGTGAATTCGGTGTTGTTGGAGCTGCCCGCATTGTTGTCCCAGACGTTGTAACGGACAAAGGCGCCGAACTCCCCCGGGATCTCCCACAGGCGGCCGCGCAGGGACGGTTCAAGGTACCAGCCCATTTGCTCGTCGCGACCGATAGCGGCCGGGTCGGCGGCATTGATCACGCCAGACTTGTCCAGATCCCAGCGCGCATACAAGGCGCGTAAACCAAACGGCCCGCGGCGGATGTCGGCATGGGCTTCGAACAGGGTGGCGCTGACGTTAAGATCGCCCTGGGTGACATCGCTCTGATACTGGCCGGTGACGGCCAGCTCCACCCCCGGCATCCCGGTCCATTTCAGCCGGCCGGTGACCGCGCCGTCATTGGCCCGCGCTTCGGAGACCTTGCTGCGGCCGCTGCGTATCCGGAAGGCATTGCTGCCGGTCTGCGGTACATCCAGACCGGAGCTGAGAGCCAGATTGTAGCTAAAGCCCGGCGCCAGCTCGCCGTGGAGATCGGCGCCGCCCTCCCACCAGGTGGTCGGGATGATATTGGTCTCGACCGGGTTGCGTTCGACGCCGTAGAAAGTCGGCGGCTCGTGGGTCTCGTTGAGGAGTCCCACAGGCACCAGGAACAGACCGGCGCGCAGCGCGTTGCGCTCGTTGAGATCGAATTCGATATAGGCCTGTTCCAGTTCGATCTCGCCGTTTTGGCCATCGCCGGCGATCGAATGCTCCAGCTCCAGCTCCGAGACGAAACGGATGCTGTCGGTGAAATCGTGGTTGAAGTACAGGACGAAACGATGGAAGTCGATCTCTTCCTTGCTGTCGAGGTTGTTGTAATGCAGTTCGCCATAACCGCCGATGCTGGTTCGGTCCGCCCAGTTGCCCGCGGCCGGTGTGCTCGCGACCTGCTCGATCATGTCACCGGTCATCTCGACTTTTTGATCGGTCTCCGCCACCTTTTGATCGGTCTGTTCGACTTTCTCGTTGGTGGCCTCGAGTTGGCGCTGCAGCGTCTCTATCTGGCGCTGCTGCTGCTGGATGATGCGCCACATTTCCTCGGCGCTGGGCGGCGCATCCATCGGGTTTGGGGCCTCGTCCGCCCGGACCGGAGAGAATGCAATGAGACCGAGGGTTGCCAGCAGGCAACTGCGCGTCAGGAAGTTCATTCGATAGGACCCCTTGCTGTTTTTTGGCTCTGGATACCGGGAGGTGCCGGTTTATGGCATTTTATGAGGTGTTAATGCAAATAACAATGATTCGTATTTAGATTTAATCTATCCGGGACAACCCCTGTCTGAAGCGCCCGCTGGTTTATCATCCGTATTCGAACAAATCTGCTGCGGGATGGAGCACCCATGGCTTTGAAGCCGGTACAGGCATGGCTTGATGAATATGGCGAGAGTCATCAGGACCCGACCAACAAGGCGGTGCACTGGGTCTGTGTGCCGCTGATCGCGCTCAGCCTGATCGGCATGCTGTGGGCGCTACCGGTGCCGGCCGGGTTTTTGAACATCTCCCCGGTATTGAACTGGGGCGTGTTGTTCATGATGGCGTCGGTGGTCTATTACTTCCTGCTCTCGCCACGGCTGGCGGTGGGCATGGTCGGTGTGATGGCAGTCTTTACCGTGGCTTTGTACTGGCTCGACGGCTTGCAAACCCCGCTGTGGATGTTGTGTGTCGGGATCTTCGTGCTGGCCTGGATCGGACAATTCATCGGCCACCTGATAGAAGGCAAGCGGCCCTCGTTTTTTCAGGACCTGCAGTTCCTGATGATCGGTCCCATGTGGCTGTTGTCCTTTGTCTATCAGCGGCTCGGCATACGCTACTGATCCGCCTCGGCGGCCGCGCGCACCGCCGCCGCTACTGCTTCATGCACTGAAGGATCCAGACTCTCCGGGACCAGATTGCCGGGGCCCGCGCAGTCGCCGATCGCCTCCGCGGCGGCCAGCAGCATCGCGTCGGTAAAGCGTCGGGCACCTGCATCGAGAGCGCCGCGGAACAGGCCAGGGAAACCCAGCACGTTGTTGACGCTCTGCCCGTCAGCGGCGAAGGCCGCGCCGGCCGCCATCGCGGCTCGCGGATCGATCTCCGGCTCCGGGTTCGACAACGCGAGCACGACCTGCCCTTCGCGCACCTGCTCTGGACGGATCAAACCCTTGACGCCGGTCGTGGCGATGACGATGCCGGCCTCGGCCATGATCCGGTCCAGATCCGCGGGTTCGCCACCAAGATCTGCGAAACGCGCCACCGCATCCGCATCGAGGTCGGCGCCCAGGATCCGCTCGACGCCGCGGGCGCGCAACAGACGCGCGATACCGATGCCAGCTGCCCCCAGCCCTATCTGACCCACCACGCTGGACGACAGGCGCTGGTCGGCGATGCGACCGGCGTTTCGCACCGCGGCGAGCGTGACCACGGCGGTACCGTGCTGATCGTCATGGAGCACCGGGATCTCCAGCCGTTCGACCAGCGCCTGCTCGATCTCGAAACAGGACGGCGCGCCGATGTCCTCCAGCTGGATCGCGCCAAATGAGGGGGCGATCGCCGCCACGGTCTCGATCACCCGGGCCGGATCCTTTTCCTCGATCAGGATCGGCACGCCGCTGATGCCGGCGAGACTCGCGAACAGGGCCGCCTTACCCTCCATCACCGGCAGCCCCGCCAGCGCACCGATATCGCCCAGCCCCAGAATCGCGGTGCCGTTGGTGACGATGGCCACGGTATTCTGCAGATTGGTGTATTGCCGCGCCAGCGACGGGTCCCGCTGGATCGCCAGACATACGCGCGCCACACCCGGCGTATAGAGGTCGCGGAGGATCTGTATGCTGCCGATCTCCATGCTGCTGACGGTGCGGATCTTGCCGCCGCGATGGCGGTTGAAAACCCGGTCCGACTTGCCCAGGACACGAGCGGTGGGCAATGCGTCAATCCGCTCGAACAGGCTCTGATCGTCAGCCTCATCCATCTCCAGCGTGATTTCCCACACGGTGCGGCCCTGGGACCGGCTCACGGTCGCCAGGTGTTCCACCACCAGCCCGGCCTCACCGATGACCGTGAGCACCCGGGCCAGGCTACCCGGTTTGTGTTCGGCCTCGACCAACAGGATCTCGGGGATCTTCATCTCATTTCTCCTCAGACGGACGCCGAGCTGATTGCGGGCGCTGCGCTCCGTCTTTCGTAGAGGTCGGTTGCCACATGGAAGGCGATGGCATGAAGCTCGGCAGTCCGCGTCGGTGTCGCCGCATAGCCGCCGGACAGCAGCAGCACCAGGGGCACACCGGCATCCCGGATCTGACCGATGACGAAACGATCCCGCGCCTCCAGACCGGCCGCGCTCAGCGCCATCCGGCCATAGCGATCACCAGCCACCGGATCGACGCCGGCCAGATAGAACACACAATCCGGCCGGGCATCGCGGATCACGCCCGGTAACGCTGCAGCAAGTGTGTCGAGGTACTGCTCGTCGGCGCAGTCACAGGGCAGACCGATATCCAGACTCGAACGCGTCTTGCGCGCCGGGAAATTTTTTTCTCCATGCATCGAGAAAGTGTAGACCGTCTCATCGTGCTCGAAGATGGCCGCCGTGCCGTTGCCCTGGTGCACATCAAGATCGACCACCAGGGCACGGTGGAAACGGCCATCGACCTGCAGACGCCGGATACAGATGGCCACGTCGTTGAGCACACAAAAACCCTGGCCGTGATCCGGAAACGCATGATGGGTGCCGCCGGCCAGATTGCCGGCTACGCCGTCTTCCAGCGCCATCAGCGCTGCATTCAGGGTGCCGTTGACCGCAAGCCGCGAACGACGCCACAGCGCGTCGGTCCAGGGGATACCCAGACGCCGCTCCTCGGCGGCGGTGAGATTGCCCGTGGCCAGCTTCCACAGATAGGCCTCCGCATGGACCAGACGCAGCAGATCCAGCTCCGCCTCCCGCGGCCGCAGCACGTCGGCACGCCCGATCACGCCGCGGTCGGTAAGGATGCGGTGGAGTGCCGGGAACTTGGCCATCGGGAACGGATGCCCCGGCGGGAGTTCGACAAAATAATCAGGGTGATAGCTGACGCGCATCCGGATCCTGGAACTCTGGCGGCCGCGAGCGACACGCGTGGCCAATCCGCCGGGTACATTAGCACGGGTGGCGGACGCCCCCGGCTTGGGGGGTCGGAATCGCCCGCTCCGGGCCAGGATCCGTGCAGCTGCGGATGCACCAATTGCTGCGCTTCCGGTATTATTAACGGTCTTTGTCAGCGCCGGAAATCCGGCTCGGGGAAATCATCTTGTCTGCCATCGATCCCATGGATTTCTATGACGTCCGCGGCCAGCTGTCCGAAGAAGAGCAGATGGTGCAGGACAGCGTCGCCCGATTCACCGACGAGAGAGTCCTCCCGGTCATCCGCGAGGCGTTCGAGGAGCATCGCTTCCCCGCCGAGCTCGTGCCGGAGATCGCGGCGCTCGGTCTGCTCGGCTCGTCGATCGACGGCTATGACTGTGCCGGTCTCAACGCGGTCTGTTATGGCCTGATCTGTCAGGAGCTGGAGCGCGGCGACTCGGGTATCCGCAGCTTTGTCTCGGTGCAATCCAGTCTGTGTATGTATCCGATCCATGCCTTTGGCACCGAGGCGCAAAAGGATCGCTGGCTGCCGGCCATGGCGCGCGGCGAAGCCATCGGCTGTTTTGGTCTCACCGAGCCTCACGGTGGCTCGGACCCGAGCAATATGAAAACCCACGCCAAAAAAGACGGCGACGACTGGATCATCAACGGCGCGAAGATGTGGATCACCAACGGCTCGATCGCCGATGTGGCCGTGGTCTGGGCGCAGACCGATGACGGCATCCGCGGCTTTCTGGTCGAAAAGGACATGCCGGGTTTTGACGCGCCGGAGATCCATCGCAAGTTCTCGCTGCGCGCCTCGATCACGTCGTCGCTGTTCTTCGACAATGTGCGCGTGCCGGCCGCGAACATGCTGCCAGGGGTACGCGGCCTCAAGGGCCCGCTGTCCTGTCTGACCCAGGCTCGTTACGGTATCACCTGGGGCGTGATCGGCGCGGCGCAGGCGTGTCTCAGGGAGGCGCTGGATTATTCCGCGGACCGTGAGTTGTTCGGACGCCCGAACACGCACAACCAGACCATCCAGCGGCGGCTGGCGGAGATGAGCCGCCGGATCACCACCGCACAGCTGTTGTCGCTTCGTCTTGGCCGGCTCAAAGACGCCGGCGCCATGCAGCCGGGCCAGGTGTCCATGGCCAAGTGGAACAACGTGCGCATGGCGCTGGACGTGGCGCGTGACGCGCGAGACGTACTCGGTGGTTCCGGCATCAGCGCCGAGTATTGCCCGATCCGGCATATGCTGAATCTGGAGAGCGTGATCACCTACGAGGGCACCGAGACCATCCACGAACTGGTGGTTGGCAAGGAACTCACCGGTGTCAACGCGTTCTGATACCGGTCTGGCCAAACCCGCCGCCCGGGCCATCAATCGCGCCGAGGTGGTCGATAGAAATTTCCTGTCGTTCATCGATGCCTGGGACCAGCCGTCGCCGCCGGCGCCCGATCTGGAAGCGCCGCTGCGCCCCGGCTCAGCGATCACGGGAAGCGAATTTCTCGAGCTGTTCCGGTGCCAGATCCAATCCCGGCACATGGATCTTGTGGCGCGGGAAATGCGCGCCCGCAACGAAGGCTTTTACACCATCGGCAGCGCAGGCCACGAAGGCAACGCGGCGCTGGGCTATCTGAGCCGGACCGACGATCCGGCATTTCTGCACTATCGCAGTGGCGGCTTTATGATGGCCCGCGGCGCAAAGATACCGGGCGCCGACCCGCTTTATGAGACCGCGCTGTCGCTGGCCGCCAGCGCTGAGGATCCGGTCTCTGGCGGTCGTCACAAGGTGTGGGGCGGTCGCAATATCTGGGTACTGCCGCAGACCTCGACCATCGCCAGTCATCTACCCAAGGCCGTCGGCACTGCGCTGGCGCTGGAGCAGGCCACGCGCATTGGCATCACCCCACCGGTGCCGCGGGATGCGGTGATCCTGTGCAGCTTCGGCGACGCCTCCGCCAACCACTCCGCGGCAGCCGGGGCATTTAACGCGGCCCAGTGGGCCGCACATCAGCGGCTGCCGGTGCCGATCCTGTTTGTATGCGAAGACAACGGTATCGGTATCTCGGTCAAGACCCCACAGGGCTGGATAGAGACCAATTTCTCCAGCCGCCCCGGGCTGGATTTCTTTGGCGGTGACGGTCTCGATCTGGGCGCTTGTTACGAGACAAGCCGCCAGGCGCTGGAACACTGCCGCCGGACCCGACGGCCGACATTTTTGCATCTGAAACTCAGACGCCTGCTGGGACACGCCGGCACCGATGTCGAAACCGAGTACCTCAGTCTGCATGAAGTCGAGAGCAACGAGGCTTGCGATCCGTTGTTGTTGAGTGCCGAGGCCGCGCTCGAGAACGGACTGATGAGCGCCACAGCAGTACGTGGTCTCTACGAAACGATTCGGGATCAGGCGCGCCGGGCGGCTGGACGCGCAGCCACGCGGCCCAAGCTGACCACTCGTACCCAGGTGATGACGCCACTGGCGCCGTACTCTCCGGAGGCGGTGAACTCCGAAGCCTGCAGAAGGATTGATGAGGCGGTGCGCATCGAATCGTTCGGCGGTGAACAGCATCTGCCCGAGAACGCTCCGCCACGGCATCTGTCGCTACAGATTAACCGGGCCCTGCATGATCTGATGATCAAGTATCCGGAGATGACCGTGTTTGGCGAAGATGTGGCGCACAAGGGCGGCGTCTACACCGTCACCTCGGGTCTGTCACGACGCTTCCGTGGCAACCGCGTATTCAACACCCTGCTCGACGAGACCACGATCCTGGGCCTGGCGCAGGGGCAAGCCTACATGGGGTTGCTGCCCTGCCCCGAGATCCAGTATCTGGCCTATTTCCATAACGCCTGCGATCAGATCCGTGGCGAGGCGGCGAGCCTGCAGTTCTTCTCCAACCGGCAATTCGCCAACCCGATGCTGATGCGTATCGCCTCGCTCGGTTATCAAAAAGGCTTCGGCGGCCATTTCCATAACGACAACTCGTTCACCGCGCTGCGTGATATCCCGGGCCTGGTCATCGCCTGCCCGTCCCGTGGCGATGACGCCGCGATGATGTTGCGCACCTGCGCCGCGTTGGCAAGAGTGGACGGGCGGGTGGTGGCGTTTTTGGAACCGATCGCGCTGTACATGGCCAAGGACCTGTACGCAGACAAGGACGGCGAGTGGGTGTTTGAATATCCTGAACCCGGCCGTGCGGTACCGCTCGGCGAACCGCGACTGTACCACCCGGACGCGGGCGATCTGCTGATCATCACTTATGGTAATGGCGTACCGATGTCGCTGCGCGTCGCCAGACGGCTGGCTGCCCGCAGCGGACAACGCTGTTGCGTGGTGGACCTGCGCTGGCTAAAACCGCTCAATGCGGACTTTATCGCGGGTCTGACCGAGCGCTTCGATCGCGTACTGGTCGTCGACGAGGGCCGCCATACCGGAGGCATCTCCGAAGAGATCTTTACCGCGCTCGATGAACAGGGGCAGTCTGGCGTGCGCAAAGCGCGCGTCACCGGCGCAGATTCATATATCCCGCTCGGGGCTGCCGCCAATCTGGTGCTGCTTTCCGAGGACGATATCTACAACGCCGCAACGAGCCTGCTCGAGGACCCGCCGGGGCCCGGGTCTTGATCCTGCCGTGATGCGCGGGCGGCCTGCGCAGCCGGCGGTGGTCGATCGATGAGCGCGGCCGCCGCGAGTCCATACACTCACCGAAACGTGCGCGCGCTCGCCGCGCCGATGATCCTGTCGAACGTCACCGTGCCCCTGCTCGGCCTGGTCGACACCGCGGTCATGGGACATCTCGAGGATCCGCGCTATCTGGGGGCCGTCGCCGTCGGCGCGACGATCTTCAGCTTCCTGTTTATGGGACTCAATTTCCTCCGCATGGGCACCACCGGACTGGCGGCACAGGCCCGCGG
>JBATKC010000058.1:0-20302 GCA_049669065.1 Gammaproteobacteria bacterium | reverse complement strand
GTGCGGATTCGCCGGCAGTTCCCCGGGCGCGAGGGCGACAATGGCCCAGTACCCGGCCAGGCTCCAGCGGCGCAAAAAGTCGTCCGAGGCCTCCACCCGGCGACGCTCGGTGCCGGATCGCAGCAGCACGGTCTCGGTGTCCTCATCGGCGCCGATCACCACCGCGTAATGCCACACCGGCAGTCGATTCAGACCCAGATTCTGCAACACCAGCACCGGGTACCCGGCAGTCAGCTGGGCCAGAAGGTCAGCCAACTCAGGTCGGAGCGGATAAACGACGACCCCGCGCTGGCGGGCCGCGGCGACCATCTCTGGCTGCAGACTGCCCTTGCGCGCCGGTACATAGACCTCACCGACCAGCGTCTCGGGGGTCACCGGCTGCCCTGCAGCGCTCAACAGCGTGGCCAGCGCGGCCGGTCCGCACTGGTAGTCCGTCTGCGGATAAAACGGCGTCGCGGTCAGCTCTATGCGCGGCGGGGTTGCCGCCGGCCATTGATCCTGCAGCAGCACCGGACCGGCGCAGCCGGTCAATGCGACAGCCACCATAGTCGCGATCAGACGCGACCTTATGACCAGGGCCGATGGGTGGCGGGTCAGAATTTGGCGAATATGTTGATCACACCGGTGAGCTCAAGGATCAGCAGCACCAGAAAGGTGATACCGAGAACCTCGAAAATGCCGATGCCGCCCGCCGGCAGTTGATCGAATTGCTGCTCCAGCGCGACCAGTTCATCTTCATTCAGCGCAGCGACCCGCGCCATCGCGTCCTCGACGCTCACGCCGTGGGCCATCAGCACCGATTGCACGTCGGCGCGGGCCAGCACGGCTTCGACCGAGGACAGCCGCTCGGCCCGGGCCGCTGTCTGCATGGCCTCTGCGGTACCGATGATGCTGGCCGAGGCGACCTGACACAGCGACAGGTTGAGCACACTGGTGGCCAGCAGCATGGCCACGCCACGAACAAAACGGATCGACATGATGCAAGACTCCCGAAGCTCCAGACAGGCGCCCAGTATACGGTTTTCCCACAATTCGACCACAGCCCGGGGCCCGCTCTGCGGATGCCGGCGGCGTCCGCTCCAAACCCCGTCACGGCTTGCCATACTTGTTGTAGAGGCGCCGTTGTATGCGAATTCGGATCTATCGGCTGATGCTGGCTATTATCGCCGTCGCCGCGGCGTGTTGCTGGGCCGCCGCGGCGGCAGACGACATGGAAGCCCGCCGCGCTGCGCTACTCGCGGAAATCGAGGCCGATATCCGCCTGACCGCGGCGGCTCTGGGCACCGACCGGCTCGATCCCAGGGTGCGTCAGGCCATGGCCACGGTGCCAAGACACGAGTTTGTCCCGGCCGACGAGCGGCGCTATGCCTACGCCAACCAGCCGCTGCCGATCGGTCATGGGCAGACCATCTCCCAACCCTACATCGTCGCCATCATGACCGACCTGATCGAGCCGGAACCGGATGATGTAGTGCTGGAGGTAGGCACCGGCTCCGGCTACCAGGCCGCGGTCCTGGCCCGCGTGGTGCGCAAGGTCTGCAGTATCGAGATCATCCCGGCCCTGGCGAAGCGGGCGCGCCGCGATCTGAACCGCCTGGGCTTTGGCAAGGTCGAGACCCGGACCGGTGACGGCTATTACGGCTGGCCCGACTGCGGGCCCTTCGACGCCATCGTCGTCACCGCCGGCGCCGCCCACGTGCCACCGCCGCTGATCGAGCAGCTCAAGCCCGGCGGACGCATGATCATCCCCGTCGGCAGCCGCTTCCTGACTCAGCAACTGTTGCTGGTCGAAAAGGACGCCGCAGGCAAAATCAGCACCCGTCATGTGTTGCCGGTGCGCTTTGTGCCGCTGACCGGCGGGCACTGACGACGTCCCGGTGGATGCGCCCATCGCCAACGCCAGCGGGGCCCGTGCCGGCCCGCCGCTGGTATCGCTGAGTCTGGCCTCAGCCGCGGCCCTCAGCTATCAGATCCTGTTGCTACGGCTGTTCTCCATCATCCAGTGGCATCACTTCGCCTATATGGTGATCAGCCTCGCCCTGCTCGGTTATGGCGCCAGCGGCACCTTTCTCACTCTGGCCCGGCAGCGCTTGTCCGGAAATCTGCCCGCGGCCTACGTTCTCGGCATCGGCTTGTTCGCGCTGTCTTGTCTGCCGGCGTTCCTGCTCGCCCAGCATCTGGCCTTCAGCCCCGAAGAACTCCTGTGGCGACCACATCTGATCTGGCGCCTCGGCGCGCTGTACCTGGTGCTGGGCCTGCCGTTTTTCTTTATCGCCTGCGCGGTGGGTCTGGTGTTGATGGGCTGGGGTCGGCTGGCCGGCCGGGTTTATGCCGTGGATTTGATCGGTGCCGCCGCCGGCGCCGCCGCGGTCGTCGCGGCGCTGTGGGTGATGACGCCGACAGTTGCGCTGTCAGCAGTGACCGCGCTGGGACTGCTGGCTACGCTGATTGCGACATGGGAAACCGGCCACGGCGGGTGGCCATGGACCTTGGCCGTGATCCTGGCGGTCGTGGTGAGCACATTCGCTGCAGCCGATTTGCGACCACACCTTGCACTGTCCGCCTACAAGGATCTAAGCCAGGCTCTGCAGATCGCCGGCGCCCGGGTCGAGACCACGCGCTCCGGTCCTCATGGCCTGGTCACCGTGGTGGCCAACACCACGGTGCCGATCCGCGACGCGCCTGGCTTGAGCCTGCACAACGCCTCCGAACCGCCGGAACAGAAAGCGCTGTTTGTCGACGGCAATCAAACCTCCTCGATCACCCGGGGCGACGGCACCGCGGCGGATCTCGCGTTCCTTGCCGCCATGCCCAGCGCCTTGCCCTACCGTCTGCAAAGAGCCGGACGGGTGCTCATACTGGATGCCGGCGGCGGTCTGCTGGCGCTGCAGGCCCGCTACTTTGGCGCCAGCGATATCACCGCGGTGGAATCCAATCCCGAGGTGCTCGATCTGGTCCGCGATGACTACGATCGCTTTAGTGGCGGACTCTATACCGGTGCCGATATCCGCGCGGAGCGTGCCAATGCGCGGGCATTCGTGACCGCTACCGGGGAAACCTATGACCTGATCCAGGTGCCCGCCACCGGCGCCCTGGGCGGCGGCGCGGCAGGACTCTTCGCCTTGAGCGAGGACTATCTGCGCACCCGTGAGGCAGTGGCGACGCTGTTCTCGCGACTCGCTCCGGACGGCTTGTTGGTGATGCATGCGTGGATGCAGCTGCCGCCGCGGGACAGCCTGCGCCTCGCCGCCACGCTGATCGACGCCCTGAATTCACAGGGTATCGCCGCGCCCGGGAAACAGATGATGGCGCTACGTGGCTGGCAGATGGCAACGCTGGTGGTCAAGAACGGTAGGTTCAGCCCGGTCCAGATTGAAACGCTCGCACAATTCGCAGATCAACACGGCTTCGACCTGGCCTGGTACCCCGGTATGCAGGCGAGCGAAGCAAACCGGATTAACCGGCTGACGCAGCCGTATCTGCACGAGGCGATCAGCGCGTTCGTGGCCGGTGACGGTGAGGCCTACACCCGGGGTTACAAGTTCGATCTGACGCCGACTGCGGATCGCAGACCCTTCTTCCACAACTTCCTGCGCTGGCGGACCCTGCCCGAAGTATTGCCGCTGCTCAGACGAGGCGGCATGCCCTTGCTGGAGTCGGGTTATGTGCTGCTGCTCGCCGCGCTGGCTCAGGCGATTGTTCTGGGCCTGGTACTGATCGTGTTGCCGCTGGCTGCCGGCGCGCCGCGACGCAGCCTGCGCGAGGCACCTGCAACCAGCCGGCGCACGATCGTTTATTTCCTCGCCATCGGGCTGGGCTTCATGTTTATCGAGCTGGCCGCGATCCACCAGTTCCTGCTCTATTTGGAAGAGCCGATCTACGCCACCGCCCTGGTTCTCACCGCGTTTCTGGCCTTCGCCGGGATCGGCAGCTACGCCAGCTCTCGTTTCGCCGAGCTCATCGGCGAACGACAGACCAGTCGACTCGCCGCGCTGATGGTGATCGCGCTGTGCGTGGCAGGGGCGCTGTTCCTCGATCAGTTGCTCACGCTCAGCGCCGCCGCGCCGCTCCCGGTCAAGGTCGGCGTGTCACTGCTGGTGATCGCACCGCTGGCCTTCGCCATGGGTCAGATGTTCCCCACAGCTATCACCGCCCTGGACGCTCTGGCCAGCCGGCGGGCCACCCTGGTGCCGTGGGCCTGGGCGGTGAACGGCTGTGCCTCGGTAGTAGGCGCGGTCCTCGCGACGGTACTCGCGCTGGCAGTCGGCTTTGACGGCTGTCTGCTTGCGGCGGTGGTGACCTACGCACTTGCGCTGCTGAGCTTCCCACGCTGAGTCGTCAGCCCGGGTCGAGCGCAATGGCCGGCCACAAACCGAAACAGCGCAGATGCAATGCTGAGCCGCCGGTCTATTCGGGCGGCGCGACGGCAAAATTGATGGCCGCCCGTTGTGCGGGCGAACTGCCTACCCGGTCGAGAAACATCGCCCACCGAGGATCTTCGTATACCGGCGCGTAAAACGGGATCAGGAATTGATGATCAAGCCCGGCCTCGTTTTGTGCCACGGCCTGGTCCAGCCATTCGAACGCGGCATCGGCGGCGCCGGTGATCGCATAGGCCTGCGCCACCTCCGAGGGCCATCGACCGCCCCAGCCTGATTTCAACTCCGCCATCGCAGACTCGAAATCCGCCTGTCGCCCCAGCGCGTGCGACGCCATCGCCCTACCCTTGACCCGATACTCTTCGTCCTTCTCCAGCGCGAAGGCGTCCAGCGCCGCCTGCGCCTCGCCTTCCATCAGCAGGGCCGCGCCGATCTGGTAATGGGCGCCGAGATATCCCGGGCTCAGACGTAGCGCCGCGCGGATGGACGCGACGGCCGCCTCCCAGTCCCCGGCGTAGAAATGGTAAAGACCCAGGTTGAAATGGCCGGTCGCATTCATCGGGTCGCGAGCGATCAGATATTCCTGCAACGCGATGACTTCATCCAGCCGGCCCAGACCGACGAGCAGTGCGGCGGCATTGGTGATGATCCCGCGGTTGGTCGGGTCTTCGGCCAGCGCGCGTTCGAAATGACGGGCTGCCGCCGGCAGATCGTTATCGTAATACATCGCGATCCAGCCAAGCTGAGAATGGGCAAGGGCGCTATCGGGATCCAGGGCGAGCGCGCGCTGAGTCATCTCTCGAGCAAGCGCAAACCCCTCGGCCGCAGGCAGCAGGCCATTGCTGGCCTGGTTGTTGTAGTTCCGCGTCAGCCCGTCGATGGCGGCCGCGTAGTCCGGATCGATGACCAGCGCCTGCTCGAACAGCGCATTGGACTGCTCCATGCTTTCTTTGGTGACGCGGCGGCCCAGACTGCGGGCGCGCAGATACAGCGAATAGGCCCGCGGGTCGGTTTCCTCGATTTTGGGCGCGGCGCCGAGGAGCTTGATCTTGAGTTGTTCCACGACCTTGGCCGCGATCTCGTCCTGGATGGCAAAAATATCGTCGAAGGTACGGTCGTAGGTCTCGGACCAGAGGTGGGTATCGGAACGCGCTTCGATCAGCTGCACCGTGATCCGGATACGGTCGCCGGCTCTGCGCACCGAACCCTCGAGGATATTCGCTACGTTGAGCTCCTCCGCCACCTCGGTCAGCTTCAGATCCGTACCTTTGAACGAAAACGCCGAGGTACGGGAGATCACGCGTAATGCGGAGACTTTCGCCAGCAGATTCAGCAACTCCTCGGCGATACCGTCGGAAAAATACTCCTGATCCTTGTCCGCGCTCATATTGACGAAGGGCAGGACCGCAATCGATTTGTCGCCGTATGACTCGAGCAAGGCGTCGGTCCGCCCGGCTTCACGTGCCTCTTGGGCGACCGTCTCCATCTGCTCGGTCAGCTCCTGCTGCAGATCCGCGGTGCGCTGCGGCCCGAGCACGAATTTGTCGAATGCGAAGTACCCCAGGCCAAGTGCCAGCACCACCATGATGGCGCGATCCAGCCGTTTACCGGTCTGCGGCGTGATGGACTGGCTGCGATCCACGTCCTTCTCACGCTTCAAGCCCTCCGGCGTCAGCTCGAATGCCCAGGCGAATATGACCACCGGTACCAGGCCGATTGCCAGCGCGATCACCACGGTGCGGATCGCGACGTCGCCAAAGCCAAACGCCGGGAAGATCGTCTCCACCACCTGGATTACCAGCCAGGCCGCGACGACATAAGCGGCCGCGACACGGATCACGTTGCGACGTTTGAGCTCGACGAAAAACGACATGGCGGACCTTGTTACTCGTTACAGCGCTCACGTACAGCGGGTGACGGTTGACCGCTGGTTGCCGCAAGCATAAAACCAGCCAGCGGCCCGACACCAGGCCGCCTGGCCATTGCCATCGCCCTGCATAGCCGCCAGCATCCGCCAGAGACAGAATCCGCCGACACGCATGCAACTCGCAGCGCCCGGCCCACGAGCGATAGTCATGGATGCTTCATGGGTGCCAGAACAGCTGCCGGACCAGGCTCAATCTCGCAGCCAGTCACGCAACTGCTCATACAGATCGCGCCGATTGAGCATCGCCAGATGCCCCATCTGATAGCCGATCCATTGGCGGCCCGGCGGGATCGCCAGTGTCCGCGCCTGATCCGGATGTCGCCCTAGCGCACTGTCGAGCGGCACCAGCCCGTCTCCGATCAACCGTTCGCTCAGCTTGCTGCGGCGAGCGTCAAGTGTCGCTGCGGCTGCATAGCAATCCACGCTGGTCGGAAGTGGCACTACACGATGCTCTCCTCCGGTGATGCTGCCGTGACGCAAGTCCGTGATGCCGGCACTACGCCGCTTGCCGATGCGCGTAAACGGCGCGGAGTACGGACTCAGATCCATCAGTTCATCGAGCCGCTGCCCGCCGCGCTCAAGCGGCGCACCATGATGCGGCGTGCCAAGGAACACCAGCTTGCGCAGCGACCGCAGCCAGTTGTGCTCCGACTGTTGCGCGTGATAGCAGGCGCTGCGAGCGACGAGCCCACCCATGCTATGCCCGATAACGACAAGCTCCTGCACCGGCTGTGGCCATCTGCAGACCAGCCCTTCGAGTAGTCCGGCCAGCGCCGCGCCGTTTTGTGCCACGGGCAGGCCGCTGTTGTAGCGAAGATAGAGCGGCACGTAGCCAAGCTCGCGGGCCAGCGCTGCGCCGTGATCATGTCCGTCACGCTGCCAATGCCCATCGCTCAGGCACAGGCCGTGCACCATCACCAGCAGTCTGCCCCCGGAGGCGTCCGGCATATCGCCGTCTTCCGTGCTCATCGGGCGATCGGGATTCAACGGTACGCCCCGATAACGCAGGCTCATCTCGATGGCGAGCGGGTTGTCAGTGTGGGCCAGATAGTCGCCATAGACCCCGTTCAGGGCCGACAGGAACACATCGCGGCCTGGCGTGGACCCGCCGGCGGGTAACAGCCCGGCGACCGGGGCCAAACCCGAGTCGAGGCCGTGGCCGATCAGACGCATGGTGCCCATGATGCTGCGATAGACAAGGCCGGTGATGCCGCGTGTGCGATCGGTGGCGGCGGCCCCCAGCGGGCCCGGGCGCTGCTGTATGGTCCGATGCATGCGCTCGACGATCTCCGTGACACCCAGCGTGGCATCGAATGCCAGGCGAGTGACACCGCGGAGATCCGAGAGATGCGTGCGATTCGGTACGGGCATGGGCAGCGTCCTCGAGCGCGGTTAAGACTATTTGCATCCGCCCCGGCCGCGAGCGCCAGTGCAAGATCCCCGGATGCCGGATCGTCGAGATCAGGCGAGGGCAGTCTACGCGACGATCATATAGGTATATCAGCCGGATAGCCGCGCCCGTCCCGGTTACCGATCCGATAATGCCGCGACAGCAGCAGCGGGCTCGCGCCAGACGATATCGCGAGCATGGCCGGGAGTGCGGGAGTGCGGGGCGTGCTCGTAGCGGGGGTCGAGCGGCACCTTGAGGATGTTCTCCGGACCGTCAGGGACCCTTGAATGACGGTCGAAAACCGTGGCCCGGGATCCTTGGCGCCCGCGACCAGTCGGTCAATCGAGCGGGCGACTAAACTCCTTTTCGCCCAGGGTCTTGACCGTCGCAGTGGGGTTATCAGAGACATACTGCTCTTCGAGCTGGCTGTACTGACCCTGAAGCCGCACTACCTCGTTGTTCAGCTTCGCCACCTCGAGCTCTCTCCTGCGCAATGCATTGGAGAGGATCGCCACGGCCTTCTCCTTCTCGCGCAGCTTGGACACCAGCGCGGCGGCGCCTTCGTCGCTCGACTTGGCGCCGGAGCGACGCAGGTCGGCCACCTCGTTCTGCAGCGACTCCACCAGAGTGACGTTGGATTCCACGGTACTGCGCAAGCGGCCCACCTCTGCCTCACGCTCACGCAGGTGGGCGCGGGTCCGCGACAACTCTTCCACATCCCGCTGCAGGCTGTCGATCAGCGTCTCCTTGGAATGGCGCTCTTCCTCGTAGGCTTGAGCCTGTTGCTCGCGCTCGTCGAGATCATGCTGCAAGGCCCGCACATTCTTCAGGTCACTCTGCAGAGTCTCGATCAGCTCGAGCTGTGCGGTGACGTTGGTCTCCAGACCACGGATCGTATCGTCCCGTGACGCAAGCCGATTCTCCAGATTCTGTTTCGCCGATTCGGCCGCGCGCAGCTGATCATCAAGCTCCTGATTTTCGGCCTCGCGCCGTTGCAGCGTATCTTCCAGGCGGGTCGCGGCCCGGGTCTTCTCGTCAAGCTCGGTCTGCAGACGCGCGATAGTCGATTCCTTTTCCGCCAGCCGCTCCGCCGTCCCGCCCTCCCGTAGCCCGGCCAGATCGGCCTCCAGCTCGGCATTGCGCTGCTTGTATTCCTCGACCCGCTCTTCGATCGAGGCCTTGATCACGCGCAGCGTGTCTACGCCGCGTTTGAGCGCAAAGTTGTTACGTTCATGCCGCGTGACGTCTTCGCGTAAACGCTCCAGTTCGACCAACTGCTCGCTGGCCTCGGCCTGTTCGGCGCCGAGGACCTCAAGACGCTGCTCCAGCTCCTGGACTCGATGTTGGGTGGAATTCAGCTCGTCCGAGAGCCGGGCCACACCCGCTTCTCTCTCGGCGAGAGTCGCCTCCAGACCGGTCGCTTCGCTGCGTTCGCTGTCGAGCGAAGCCTGCAATTCGGCGATCCGCGCCTGACCCGAACTGAGTTCACTCTCCAGCCGGTCTATCTTCTCGCGTTCTTCCTCAGACAGGTGCCGGTCACGCTCTTCAAGCGCCGCGACGCTGGACTCGAGCACCGCGATCTTGGCCGATCTGGCCTCGAGATCCGCCCGCAACCGGCTTAGCTCGTTTTGCTTGTCTTCGAGTTCGCGCTGGGCTTGATTGGCGCGGTCATGCCATTGATCCAGCTGAGCGGTCTGCGCCTCGACCTGTTCGGCCCGCACCCGGACCTCTCGCTGCAGCGCGCTGACAGCGCCATCGCTGACCGCAAGCTTCTGCTGCAATTCCTCGACCATCGAGCGCGCGGCGTCGATCTGATGCTGCGCCTCGTCGAGCTCGCCGGAACGGCTACCCAGGCGTTCACCTTGCTCTCTCAGCCGGGCGCAAGCCTGGTCCAGCTGCTGGCCCAGGGCTGCGGCCTCTGCATTGCGCTCTTCCAACCGGGCAGCCAGCTCCTGTGCCTGCCGCTCCCGGTCTTCGGCGCGCATCGCGGTCTGCTCAAGCGACTCTTTTAACCCGCCCAGCTCTTCATCACGCTCGGTCAGGATCTTGCGCTGGGTATAGATTTCATCGGCACGGATACGCAGCTCCTCCTGGAGCGCGCCCAGTTCCGTGCGGTCCCCTTGCAGAGCCTGCTCCAGCTCCGCGATCTTGTCCTTGCGGCTTTCGAGCTCCGCGCCAAGCTCGGTCACGGCCTCGATCCGGGTCCAGTCCATACCCTCGTCGGGGCGCTGGGTCAGCGCCTCGACCAGCGAATTCTTATCCTCGAGCTCCGAAGATAGCGCTTCAATACGCTCGTCCCACTCTTCCAGGGCATTGGAGAGCAGGGAAATCGCCCGTTTCGTGGACGTGCGACCGATCATGCGCGGCTCCTCATGAGGTTTGCCGGATTATGTCAAAACATTTGATCCAGAACTATGTCAAACCTAACGGCACAGGTCACCGCTGCCATAGGATCGGGGTCACAGTTTCACAAGACCGCCAAAAGCGATGCTCGGCCGGCATTGTGGCCGGGTAACTCAGGAGCCACCTTGGAGCCACTTGAACATGAATATGCTCATCGGCTGATATTCGCGCCGCTGGAACAGCCGATGCGCCACTTCGTTGTCACCGAACACATGCAGACCGATGCCATCGAGTCCAAGGCCGAGGACCTCTTCTTCCAGTTCGTTGAGCGCACGTGAGGCGTGGCCCTTGTGACGGTACTCGGGCTCGATAAACATGTCACAGATATAAGCGGTCTGCCGGCCGGCCCGCTCGCGCACAGTGAACCATACTGCGCCGACGATCGTATCGTCCCATTGATCGATGATGTCGAACAGGTGATTATCCGGCGTGGCCAGCCCTTGTGGCAGCAATTCATCGAAGGTCTCGCGGGCCCGTAGCACCGCGGTGCCCTCGCTCCACTCCCCTGATGCAATGCGCTGGCGCGCGTAGTTCGGGTCCGAGCGCATCACGAACTCGGCGAAGCGTTCTTCGGTCATCGGTCTAAGTGCGGTTGCCACGGTCGGAGCCTCCTCGACGCCGCACCGGGAACGGCACCAGGATTTTCAGTATAGACCTCGCGGGGGCCAGAGTCCGGGCGGGCAGACATAAGCCAGCGTCAGATCGAGACGCAGACCGCGTCGCGCCGCGATCTGGCTCAGTCGAAGTGTTCGACGCCCTCGGGCACCCGGACCCAATCGTGACGGCGCGCCTCATAGACCGATACCCCTGGCGGCGGGAAATCCGGGTCGGCGAAGGCGCCGACCGGTACGGCCACAAACTCGGCCATGTCCTCGATCTGGTAGTACACCGTCGACCCGCAGACCGGGCAGAAATGAAAGGTGATGCGGTTGCCTTCATCGCCGATGCGCGTATAGATCGTGCTGGGCCCCTCGATCTCGACCTGATCCGCCGGGAAACGGGCCTGGGCGCCATAGGTGCTGCCGCTGCGCCGCTGGCAGGCGAGGCAATGACAGATCGATACGCGCAGCGGATCGACACGGGCGGTGAGCTTGAGCTGGCCGCAGCTGCAACCGGCATGCCGGATAGTCATGGCCTTCCTCCACCTCTCGACATGGCAGCCGTCGCCGGCCAGCTAGCTGGCTGACTTCCCGCTGCTGGCCTTCTTGCTCGCGGCTGCCCGTTTGGACGTCCGTTTGCGCGCCGCCGGTTTCTTTGCCGCCGCCTTGCTGGCCGCCTTCTTTCCGCTCCCTGTTTTGCTGGAGGCCTTTTTCTTCCCGGTCTTCTTCTTCGAACCCGCACGGCCAGCCTTCTTGCCGACCGGCGCCGCGACAATGTCGCCAGGCTTCCAGGTCTTGCGCGCTTGCTTGGCCAGCTTGACCACCCTGGCGATGTCGGCATCGGTGTAGACGCCGTTGACACCGGAGATCGCCGCCAGCTTCATGCCGTGTTTCAGGCCCAGCTTGTAGATCTCCTTGACCTTCTGCCACTCGGTGTCGCGGCCGATGGTAAACACCTCGAAACGGCCTTCGAGAGCCAGCACGATAGTCTCGGCGAGACAGGCATAGATAACGTTGTCCGGCAGCCCGATATTCTTCATCCGGACTTCGCTGGGCAACTCGATCTCGCCGGACTCGATCACCAGCACATCGGGCCGTTTGGCCACCTCTTCGGGCGGCAGATCAAGCGGACGCGCCACGTCGGTGATCACGCAGCCGGGCTTGACCTTGGTGATGTCGAGGATCTTTTTGCCGGCGCCGGAGGTGGAGGTGACGATCATGTCCATGTCGTCGAGATACTTCTCATAGTCGGTCGTCGCCACGACCTTGGCGCTCGGCGTTTCCTTCAGGATCGAGGCCTTGAGCTGATCCAGCTTCTTCTGCGTACGCGCGGCCAGATAGACTTCGTCGAACGCCATCGCCAGCAGACGGGCGCTGACCGAGCCGATCGAGCCGGTAGCCCCGATGACCATGGTCTTGGCCGCCACTTTGCCGTTCTTGCGCACGTGGACCAGATTCATCCGGCGCATCGCGTCGGTGGCCGCCCACAGCGCGCCGGAAGCGGAATAACTGTTGCCCGTGGTGACCGGGAGGGTTGCTCGCCGCGCCACCGTGACACCGGCGTCACCGACCACCTTGGTAAACGCGCCCAGCCCGATGATCTGGGCGCCCATCTTCTCCGACATCTTTGCTGCGGCCAGCAGGCGCTTGTAAGTAAATTCCGGACTGCGGCTCAGCATCTCTTTTGGCGTACCGCCGACCGAGATCAGCCAGCCTTCAGCTTCAGCGCCGGTCGGCGAGATGATGTTGTCCATCTTGCAATAGACGATCGGCGGCATATGGGCGGCAGCCCGCTCCACCTGGTCCATGATGATCTTCGGTGTGCCCTTGGGGATCGGGAAACCCTTCTTGATGTATTCCTGGCTCAGCGGATGGACCACAAACGCAAAGCGGCGGATATTGCGGAATTCGCCGGTGGGATAGAGCAGCCGCGGCTCGATCTTCAGTTCCTCGACGATCTCTTCCAGATCGTGGTCCGACAGCTCCTCGGAGGTCGTCTCCATGGCCGCCAGGATCATCGCCTGGATCGTGCTGATCCCGACCACCCGCTCGAACAACTTCGGCGAAACATCGACCACCAGATTGACATTGCACTCCTTGAAGAACTCCAGCCGGTCGTCGTCGATGGCCGAGGTGATCAGGGTCTTGCCTTCCAGGGTCCGCGCATCGCCAAATGACTCGATGTCGTCAAAGGTGCCGACGACCACCTGGCACTTGGACATTTCCTTGGTCAGGATGCTCTTCTTCAGCCGTTTCGCGCCGGGGATCCTGGACAGCCCACGGGTCGGCAACACGGATGAGGCGATATGGGCACCGCGCCCGTAAAGCTCGAGCTGATCGAGCGATGTCAGCACCGCCGGCGCGCCGGTCTCCAGCACCGCATCGGCGAAGCGCAAATTGGGGGTGTAGTCGCCCATGGCCTGGGCCATGTCGTAATTGACCATGCCCGACATGAACAGCACGAGGTTGTTATAGAAGTAGCGGCCGAAGGCACGATGGACGTGACGCACCGCCCGGATCTGTAGCAAACGGCGCAGATCGGCGCCGGTGGTGGCAGGCACCCGGGTGACGACCTTGAGCAGGCGGTCGGTGTCCGCATGGACGTGCCAGCGGCTCCCCATGTCATAGTGATCGCGCAGCATGCCTAGCGCGATGGCGTCAGCCTCGGACTGGTAGCGCCGCAGCAACTCCCAGGCCTTGCCCTCGTCGCCGTCCGCGCCTACCCGCTTGACGTGAAAGTCCTTACCCAGAAACCGGGTCCTGAATTCATAGTCCTTGGCCGATGACCCGAGCGAAACGCTTACGACTTTCTTCATGAGAGCACTCCAGTTTGACTCTGCCGGCCGCGACATCATGCCGACGACGCCTCCGTTCCCGATGCGGCCTCTCCGCGGAGCTCACCAGGGCCTCGGCGGATGCGGGGCGGCCCGCGGCCCGGGACCGATCATTAGACATCGCCCGGCCTCCGGAAACAATTCACCCGGGTTTATCAGGCCGGCCCAGTATTACCTATACTTGATATCCTACATTCTAGCCCGGCGCTGCGCCGGGCGAATAACACCATGAGAGGCGCATCGATGATCCCGTTCGGCATACAAGTGACTGGCTACCAGGGTCTGATGAAGACCCTGAAAGGCATCGTCAAGACGTTGCCCTTCCCCAAACCGACCCTGTTTACCGGGCCCGGCTCCTCGCTGGAGATGTGCGACGCGATCTCGCTGATGGGCGTACACAAGCTGCTGATCGTGACCGACGCGATGCTGGTCAAGATCGGTCTGCTGAAAGACATTGAGCAACGGCTGGACAAGCTCGGCATCCGCTATGCCATCTATGACGGGGTCAAACCCGACCCCACTATCGACCAGATCGAGGCCGGATTGAAGCTCCTCAAGCAGGAGCGCTGCCAGGCGATCCTGGCCGTGGGCGGCGGCTCCTCCATCGACGCGGCCAAAGTGATCGCGGCACGGGCCACCAACAACAAGTCGGTGTCGCGGATGGAAGGCATGTTCAGGGTGTTCACCGCGCCGATGCCGCTCTATGCAGTGCCGACCACCGCCGGCACCGGCTCCGAGGTCACCATCGCCGCGGTCGTTTCAGATCCGGTAAAGAAGAAGAAATCCGCGATCATGGATCCGAAACTGGTGCCGCTGATGGCGGCGCTGGACGGCGCTCTGATGACCGGGCTGCCGGCGCCGGTGACCGCGGCCACCGGGATGGACGCACTGACCCACGCGGTGGAGGCCTATCTCTCCGCCAACGCGTTACCGGAGACCGACGGCTACGCGCTGGCCGCGACCCGGCTGATCATGCAGAACCTGCCGCGGGCGGTGGCCAAGGGCACGGATCTCGAGGCCCGCCAGGCCATGGCCTTTGCTTCCTACTATGCCGCCCTCGCCTTTACCCGGGCCGGGGTCGGCTACGTGCACGCGATTTCGCACAACTTTGGCGCGTATTACCACACGCCCCACGGGCTGGCGAACGCGATCGTGATGCCCTACGTGCTGGATTACTCCAAGCCCAAGTGCACCCGGAGACTGGCCAATCTCGCCGAAGCGGCGGGGCTCAAGGAAAGAGGCGACCGGCCCCAGGCTCTGGCCAACAAGTTCATCGACCACATCCGCGGGCTGAACAGGCAGTTCGGCATCCCAGAGGGCCTGGAGGCGCTTAAGAAATCCGATATCCCGGCGATCGCGAGCAGCGCACTCAAGGAAGCCCACTTCACCTACGCCGTGCCGCGCTATATGGACCAGCCGACCTGCGAGAAACTGGTCGGAAGGATGCTGGCCTAGCGTACCGGCACCCTCGCCCGACGCGGCGGCGGCGGGATCGTGCGGGTGTACCTGTTAGCATCCGCGTCCATCCCTGGTCGTCAGACTTTCCGGCGCTCGACATATCAGCCCGGGTGGTCGACCGACTGCCGTGATCCGGCATCCCTTCGGGAGCAGACCGGACCGCCGACCGACTGACAAACCGAACGGAGACCTCATGGACGTGTTTAACGAATGGCTTGCTGTCGAGTTTTTTCATAACACCGGCCGGCAGTGGCTGGTGGCGGCCGGGATCGCCCTGCTTGCCCTGGCCGTGTTCTTTATCGTCAAACCCATGCTGCGCGCTCGCCTCGCCAGGCTGACGACCCGCACCGACAACGACTGGGACGATGCACTGGTCGAGCTTCTCGGCAACACAAAGCCGCTGGCGCTTGTGATCTTCGCCCTGTTCTTCGGCTCCCTGGTACTGACCCTGCCGCCCAAGCTGCGGACCGTCGTCGTGTCGGCCACGCTGATCGCGCTGATCCTGCAGGGCGGCCTCTGGCTTAGCCACCTGCTCCAGTTCCGGCTGCAACGCGCCATCAGGAAACGGCGTGAGGAAGACCCGGGGAGCGTGGCCGCCCTCAACGTCACCAGCTGGGTGGGTCGGCTGATCGTCTGGTCGGTGGTGCTGCTACTGATCCTCGAGAACCTTGGCATCGACATCACCGCCCTGGTGGCGGGACTGGGCGTGGGCGGCATCGCCGTGGCCCTGGCGGTGCAGAACATCCTCGGCGACCTGTTCGCCTCCCTGTCCATCGTCCTCGACAAGCCCTTTGTGGTGGGTGATTTCATCATCATCGACGACTGTCTGGGCAGCGTGGAGCACGTCGGCCTGAAGACCACGCGCCTGCGGAGCCTGTCGGGTGAGCAGCTGGTGATGTCCAACGCCGATCTGCTCTCCAGCCGTATCCGCAACTACGGCCGCATGTACGAGCGGCGGATCGTGTTCTCTCTGGGCGTAACCTACCAGACCCCGAGGGAGAAGCTGAAGATGATCCCGGAGATCATCAGGGATGCCATCCAGGCTCAGGATCAGACCCGATTCGATCGTTCACACTTCAAATCTTATGGCAGCTTCTCGCTGGATTTCGAGACCGTGTATCACGTGCTGCAACCGGACTTCAACGTGTATATGGATATCCAGCAGGCGATGAATTTCACTATCCACGAGCGCTTCGAGGCCGAAGGCATCGAGTTCGCCTACCCGACCCAGACGCTGTTCGTCGAACGCGCCGGATCGGAGGCTTCGGCCGCACCCACCGCCGCAAACCCCTGAGGCACGAATGGTGGCGCGGCGACGCGGCTCGCGTCTTGCAGACAGCCAGACTTGAGCCGGAGGAGATGGTGGCGACCCGCGTCCGTGCGGGCCGGCCGCGCTCGGGGCGTTATTCCTGCTCCACCCAGTGGTTGATGGACATGGTCTCGGTCAGGCTGTCGGTCCAGATATAGGCATCCGTCCAGATAAAGCCGTCGGTCCAGACGTAGCCGTCGGTCCACACAAAACCGTCGGTCCAGACATAGCCGTCGGCGTTGAGCGTGCCGTCCGTCCACATGTAACCGTCGGTCCAGACAAAGCCATCGGTCCAGATGTACCCGTCAGTCCAGACATAACCGTCGGTCCACATATAGCCGTCCGTCCACATGTAGCCGTCCAGGCCCATGAGATAGAAACTGCCGTCGGCATGCTGGTTGGCCCGCCCGCCGAAGTGCCGGGTGCCGGCGAGGTCGGCATCGATATCCAGACCGCGGTTGGCGCAGTCGTAATCGGTGCCGTCGACAGCGGCCCTGGCGCTGACCAGGCCGGCGCCCTGGCGGAAGATCGGGAAGGCGAGTGACCCATCGGGGTTCGCCGCCGGGTTCGCCCCGGCGATCAGCTTGCACTTGACCTGATCCGGCGTCAGCCCGGGCTCGGCCTCCAGCATCAGCGCAGCGATACCCGATACCACGGCCGCAGCCTGGGACGTGCCCGACATGTAGTAGTAGGAATTACCGTCGTGGAATTCCTTGTGCTCCTTTGGGATCCGGTTTTTCTTGTTCATCACGCCCAGCAGACGCCCGCCCGGGGCGACCATCTCAGGCTTGACGAAACCCTCGTAGGTGGGACCGGCCGCGGAGAAGGTGGTGATGCTGTCATCGCTGAAATCCAGCGGCGTGCGGTTGTCGGTCATGGCGCCGACGGTGATGACATAGGGCACGTTGCCCGGCACGCCGATGGACATGGCCTCGGGACCGGTGTTGCCGGCCGAAGCCACCACCACCAGACCGGATCGCCAGGCCTCCATCACCGCCTGGTTGAGGGGGTCGTCCCAGTAGTGGGAGCGCGGCGGCGCCGACAGGGACAGATTCAGCACCCGGATGCCGTAGGCGTCCTTGTTCTGCACCACCCAGTCGATGCCGCGGATCACGTCCATGTAGCTGCCGTGGCCGTGCTCATCGAAGGCCTTGACCGCGACCAGCGAGACGCCTGGGGCGACGCCATTCCATTGCGGGGCATTACCCGATCCCGTGGCCCGGCGCGAGGAGAGGATGATGCTGGTCACATGGCTGCCGTGGCCGTTCTTATCCTCGGCATCATCAGCATCGCCCTCGACGTTTTCGATTGCATCAAAGGTCGCAAGCACGCGGTCGTTGCCATTGTAGTCCTTGCGCAGCCAGTTCTTGCCGCCCCCCGAACTCCATACGCCCGTGTCGAGCACGGCGACGGTAACTCCCGCGCCGGTGATGCCCTGCTGATGCACAAGATCGGCGCCGACCTGGCTTACGTAGTGCGTCTCGCGGGCCTTCTTGTCGATCTTCTGGCCATCACCCACCAGTGACACCGACGGCGCAAATTCTGCCTGGCAGCCCTCGGAGAAATCCACCATCAGCGAATGCGCCTCCTCGTCAGGCTCGATCTCTTCAGTGAACTCGATCTCGAGCTTGGCGGTGTCGCCCGGGAGGATCCGCCGCTTTTTTATATCGTCGGGCCAGACATCAGTAATGGTTGTTACCGGCGCATGTCTCAAGCCCTGGTAGAGCGTCGCGCCCTCGAAATTGACCTTCTTCACCTGACCGTTCACCTCGGGCCAGTTGAGGGAAATCACCTCGAGCGTGATGGCGTCCTCGCCGACATTCGGGATCTCCCACTCGATCTTCCTGCCGTCGAACTTGCGATGGCCGAGGCCGTGCGAGCGGCAGTCCATCGCCCGGGGCGAGAACTCGACGGAGCAGCCTTCCTCAAAGTCCACAAAGATCGTGTAGTTGGCCTCGTTCCAGTCGATGTTGTTGTCGAACTCGAACTGCAGCGAGGCGCTCTGTCCCGGAGCGAGTTGCCGCCGGTCCATGTCGTCATCCCAGCCGCCCACGATCTGAACATAGGGGGGCGCTAACTCCTCATTCCAGATATCGGAGCCGTCGAACTTGATCTTCTTCAGGGTGCCGTTGACGCTGGGCCAGGCCATGGAGATCGCGCCGATGGTTACGGTCGATGCTGACGTGTTGGTCAGCGTCCAGTGAAACTTGCCATCCTCGAATTCGACACCGCCCGCCATGACACCGCAGGTCGAGGAGGTCTTCACCGAGGCATCCTCGAACACGCGGCGAACCTCGGGCCGTGCCCGGAGTTCCCGCACCTGCGCCGGGCTCAGGGTCGCGCCAACCGAGCGGATGATGCCCAGTTCGTGGGTAACCCAACCGCCGACGGCTTTCACCGCATCGGCGGCTTCATCGACGCTGGCCGATTGCACGATATAGCCGGCGCTCGGGCCCGTGGCCGCCGGCGACGTCGTTGCCGGCGCTTCGGTCTGTACCGCGCAGGCGGCGCTGACGACGGCGAGCGTCAGCCCCAGCAGCGTGGATCGGATGGGATGAGTCATGCTCACTTCCTTTCACCTCGGGTGCGGAATCACGGCCACTGCGGCCGGATCCAGATGTTGAGGTTATTGGACCAGCAGCCGGGGATCTCCGGGCGTGTGGGGCTCCCAGGGCCCGGATCAGGAAACGTGAACCGGGTCACATAATGGGGGGGTTAAATGGAGCGGGCACGGGCAAAGTGACGGGGCACGTATCGTACCGGAGACCGGCACTTGCCGGGTCAAAACCGCGTCAGGATACCGACCGGATCGACCTGCCGGCGTGCAGGCCGGGCCTGGCCCGGACGGGCCCCGGACGAATTTGGTGTCGCAGGGCTTCCGGTCGGCCGGCGCGCCGGGTCGTGGACCGGCATCCGGACCTTACTCCCGGTCTGCGCGGTCCGGTCACTCGGTTTGCGCCGGCTGGTCGAACTTCACCGGAACCGGTTCGTGCGGATCCGTACGGAACAGCCCGTGCAGCACTTCTTGCCGATAACTGAAGATCCGCGTCAGCTGCCTGCGCAGGAGCGGATGGACGAGCTCACCCACAGGCGCCAGCGGTAGCGCATAGTCCACATGATCCCGGATCAGCGTGCCGGCGTCTGCATGGACAAAGTCGTGCCGGTGCACCCAGAGGCCGAACGGGCCGGAGATCTGCTCGTCGACAAAGCTCTCGGGCGGCGTCCAGCGGCTGATCCGGGTGCGCCAGCTAAACGGTATCCCCCAGAGCCGGAGCCGGTACTCGATCAGCGCACCCTCGGCCATCTCGATCGGCCGCGGCGTGAGGATACGGAATCTCAGCTCCGGCGGCGTGATGCGCTCCAGATTGGACGCGTCGCAAAAGAACGGGAACAGGTCCTCTCGCGTCTGCGGCACGAGTAACTCAGTGTCGAGCGTGTGGATCGCCATGGGTGGGACAACTTGTGAGAAATTTCGTGGAACAGTTTACCTGCTCCCGTCAAACCACCATCCAAGGTTGGGGGTTGAGCAAGACAGGCGACAGGCAAACCGCCTCTGGGCGCGTCTGTGTCTGCGCCGTATATCAGAGACTACCCCGCCACCGATCCGCTGCGCCCCGGCCGGCACTGGCCTTGGCAGGAGACTGTGCGCTGCCCTCTTACGGTGTGGCGGGCGTGATGTCCCGAATCGCCAGGGCCTCATCGCCCAGCATAAGCCGGGCCTTGTTATCCACTGGCCCGAGACGGAAATTCGTATACTGTGCCCCGCAGGTTTGATAGGAGACGAGGCTGGTGGCGGGATCCGGGCTAAAGACCTTCTTTAGCGAACTCAGGCGGCGGAAGGTCATCCGCGCGGCGGTGGTCTACGTCATCGTGGCCTGGATCGTCGTGGAAGTCTCCTCCGTAGTCTTCCCCATCCTGCTGCTCCCGGAGTGGTCACAACGCCTGGTGCTGGGCCTGGCCCTGGTCGGTTTCCCGCTGGTGCTGGTGCTGGCCTGGGCCTTTG
>JBATKC010000057.1:0-4412 GCA_049669065.1 Gammaproteobacteria bacterium | reverse complement strand
CCTGATGGACCGGCAACTGTTCGACTTCGCCGGGCTCCGACCGGAGCCCGCGACGGGCTGACAGTAACGGGCCGGCATTGCGCCGGCCCTGGATCGTCTCGCTTGTATCCCGTGGCAGATGACCGGCGGGTCGTCAGACCCGCCGGTCCGCCCCGAGCAAGGAGGCCTCACCGGGATGCGCGCAGTTTCTCCTCCAGAGGATCGCTGTCGTATCCCAGCGCCTGCCAGTCCATCCTGCCGCCAGGACGATGGCAGTCCAGACAGCCGAGCGCATCTTCCCTCGGCACGACGCCGTGGTAGATACCCATATAGCGGATAGTGTCTGCCCAGCTGTAATTAAAATCGTGCATGCCGTAGAAGGACTCGGCTGCTTCCCGTACCGCCTTGTCGATATCGCCGTGGGCGTAAAACTCCTCGGTGGCGATGGGCACGACCCATTGCTTGTCATCAAGCACCGGCAGCTTGCCCCGATGCAGTTTGAACGCGTGGATCTTCGCCGCCGGGTCGTCCTTCGAGCCTTCGGGCAGGACTATCGCCACGGCGCCCGACTCGACCCGATTGACCGGCACCCCCGGGACCTGTACCCGGCTCTTGCCGTTGAACCAGGTATAGACCGGCACCACGTTCTGTTCGAACTCCGCCGTGTAGACGTATTTCCCCTTCTCTTCCGAGAAGTAGATGTTCGACCAGTCACGGAACATGTCGGTCGGTTCATCCCTGGCGAACGTGGGGATGTGGCAGGCGGTGCAGTCGACCCGGTCCGTGTGCATATCGAGAGCCGTCAACTCGTGAGGCGTGACGCTATGGCAATCGCCTTCGCAGGACAGCGGCGCATCCGGCGAGTCGGTGGCGGCCAGATCTACGCCGCGACCGCGCACCCGATGGGCCTCGCCCGCGTGACAGTCCACGCAGGTCATGTCCTTGCCGTCCGACGCCATGTGCACGTCGAAGCTCCGGGGCGGATCCTTCAGTGTGTACTCGATGTCGCCGCGCTTGAAGTTGGGCCCGCCGCCGGAGGCGGAGTGGCAGCGCAGACACATGGTGCGATCCGGCATCCTGATCCGCCGGGCGACGGAGTTCATGCCTTCCTGGTTCTTCCACAGGATCGGTTTCCATTCCCAGCCGCCGTCCTCGGTGGCGTACAGGTCCCGGCGATAGCCGGAGGCATGGCAGATCAGGCAGTCCATGTTCTCCAGCTGCTCCCGGCTGATCTCCTGGCTCGGCAGTTTGCCGAGACCGGAATGACAGGCGGAGCAGCCCTTGGCCAGGACCTTGCCATCCGCATTCTTCACCTTGCCGATCCATTGCGGGCCGGTGGGATTGGTGCAGAAGTCGTTGACCATGGAAAACTTGCCCAGCTCCTGCCCGCCGGAGTTCACCAGGTCCGGGGTGGCGCCCCGCCACTGGTAGTGCTGGGTGTGGAAGAAGTTCTCGGCTTCTTCCTCGTGGCACTTGAGACAGGTTTGTGTGCCTTCATAGTTCTTGACGAATCGCTCGTGCCGGTTCTTGCCCGCCGCCTCCGTTGCGGAGGCGGCGAGCCCGAGGAGTACGAGCGCTGTCAGCGTGACAATGCGCATGGCAGTCTCCGGATCAGAAGCGGGCGCTGAAGCTGGCCATGAACTTGTGGGCCTCTTCATAGGTCGGCGTCGCCAGGATGTTCACGTCATCCACGTCCTTCGGTCGACCGAGGATCCAGCCGGAGCCCGAATAGTCATAGTCGTAGTAGATGTAGTCGACCTTGAATACGAACCGGTCGCGGATCCGATGGGTGAGATAGGCTTCCCAGACGTCGCCGCGGACACTGGTTTTCGGCCCGATGAAGTCGTCCTCCGCCAGCGCGAAGTTGAACCAGTACTTGGAGCCGTGGTTGTACTCCAGGCCCAATTTCGTCTTCTGGTTATTGAAGTTGTAGCGGGCGCCGAGGTAGTACATGTGGCCGTCTTCGTCGTCCGGCCGCTCGAAGGGGTCCGAGAACAGGCCGCCAAACGGCGTGGTCACGTTGTCCGGGTCGGACTTGGAGTAGTTGCCGCTGATGAACCAGTCGAACGGCCCGTCATGCCGCACCAGCACCAGACCGGCGAGATTCATGTTGCCGATATTGTCGGTGGGCGTATAGCGGATCACGGCGGGCGGGGCATCCTGACCGGTGATGGGGTCGAACGGCAGTACGGTCAGGCCGTTGAATCCGTCGCCGATGTCCTGGGCCGTCGCCAGGTTGAACTGGAGCAGGGTGCGGTCAGTGTTGAATACATCCCACACGGCGCCGATGAACCAGGTGTCGTCCAGGCGGTCCGAAGCGGTCTTGTACTCGCTGCCGTTACCCCATTCGGACTCGTAGCCCAGTCCGTAGCAGATACGGAAGGTCGAGTAGTCGTTGAAGTGATAACCCCAGGTGATGCCGTCGAACTGGTAGTTGAACAGGGCACCGATGGGGGTACCGCCACGCAGCTCATCCTCGCGGAAGTTGAGCGGCGCGCCACCGGTGGATGGACGGCGGCCGATGGACAGGTACATGGGCAGATCGGCAATATCCGTCCAGGTGAAATAAGCGCGCTCGACCCGGAGGATATCCGAGCTCGGCGGCACGCCCACCGTGACGCCGTCCCAGCCGATCGAGGTGGGCTGGCCGTTGAACACCTGCACGTTGGTGGAGTCGCCCCAGGTCTTGTACATGCCCAGGCGGCCCTGGAATACCACGTCCTCGGCCACGTCCGCATCCATCTCCATGCGCAGACGGCTGGTGTAGACGATATCGTTGTCGTGGTCATAGCCCGGGACGAAGCTGTCCGGCTGGGAGGCCAGGAGCCCGAGCAGCTGCTCGGCGGCGACCGGATCCATCTGCTGCAGGGCTTCGACCTGCTGTTTGATGAAATCGAACGTGACGGTGTTGTCCAGATAATACAGATACTGGTCGTAGTTCTGCTGGATGAATGTGTCCACGTCGCTCAGATCCGGCGTCATCGGCGGCTGGCCGGTGGCGCCGAAGTAGAACAGCGTGTTGACCAGGTCTTTCTGCACGTTGATGCCGTCGATCCTGGGCGCCATGTCGATGGAGATGTTATGGGCCTGGGTGCGGAAGTCGCCGCCAAAGCTGATGGCGTCCAGCGCCGCGTGGCGCTCGGGCTTGATCAGACGATCGTCCAGATCCTCGACGTCTTCTTCCAGATAGTCGGTGCGTTCCGCCAGTTCTTCCGTCTTCTCGGTGGTCGCCGCGGTCTCGCCTTTCATTTCATCGACCTGTTTGAGCAGGGTGCTCATCTGCACCTGCAGCCATTCCACCTGCTGCATCAGCTCGTCGACGGTCAATTCCGAGGTGTCCGCCCATGCGGCGGGTGCCGACAGCGCTACGGCGGTCGCCGCCGCTGTGCTTATCAATATCTTGCGTAGCATGATCGTTTGCTCCCCTTCAGCCGCAGGTCATCGGGTGTTCTGAGTCGGCGGCGCCTTCGATGGCGAACTCACGGATGAGCTCGAGATCTTCCGGCGAGATGGTCTCGGTGACCGGTTTGCCGCTTTGTTCGTCGATGACCGACTTGTGCTTGCGTTCGTATTTCTTGTCGAAGAAACGGACCCACTGGTCCTGGATCAGCGTCATCGGCGTGTACTCGCCGTTTGGTGAGCCTTCTTCGTGGCACCCCTTGCAGTACTCGCGATAGAGTTCCTTGCCGTCGGCGCCGGTGGCCGGCATCGTCGCCAGGCTGCTGAAGCCCAGCGCGAGGAAGCCGATCAGGGCGGCGGTGCTCAGTCGTAGAGTCGTCTTCATGTCCCTACCTCCTTGCTCTTTGATTTCTGGTGGGATTCGTCGGATCCGGGTCGCAGGCACAAAAAAAGGCGCTGATCCGGAACGGGCCAGGGCCTGGGCGCCTTAGGGCGGAAGTGGTCATACCTGCTTGTCCGTCGGGCGCGCCCTCCCGGGCACGCGCCGCTATATCTCAAATACAACTAATGTAGGAATGACTTCATTAGCAAGAGCAAATATTACTCGATGCAATGGGGTGGATTACTGATCCAGATCAATAAGCGACGCCGATTTTGCGGCGCATAAAGCGCTTGTTTTTATTAAGAAAGGGGCTAAATAATCAGGAAATTCGGGACGCGGCCGAAGAGTCCGGGCTGCGGTCGCTGCTGGCAGCTTCCCGGGTCAGCGCCGGGCTAATGGACCGATATCTTCTGCCGGATCCGGGGTTCGATCCGGTCCGGGTCCGGGACCGTGCCCAACCCCGGACCGGACGGTGCGGGTCCGACACCAGCCGGCCCCGCGGCCATGGGGGGTTCGCAGAACGGGTGTTTCGACCGTGCCATGGCCGCACACTCGTCCAGCCAGGTGATCCCCTCGGCCCGAAGACCGAACTGCCGTCCTGCAGCCGCCAGGAGGCCGACCTCCTGGCGCGGGGCGCCCAGCAAGCAACCCA
>JBATKC010000056.1:0-9293 GCA_049669065.1 Gammaproteobacteria bacterium | reverse complement strand
CGAGGACGCTGGTGTTCTACGAGTCTGGCCGCCGCGTCGGCGACGCGCTGCGCGACATGATCGGCGCCTTCGGCGAACACCGACCCGCGACTCTGGCGCGGGAGCTGACCAAGGCGTTTGAGAGTGTCTATCGGGGCAGCCTCGGCGAGCTCGAACAAAGATCGCGCGCGGATCCCGATCTCAGCCGCGGAGAGATCGTGCTCGTGGTGGCGGGTAATGATGACGCGGCGATACCGGCTTCCAGCGCCGGGCTGGAGCAGGTCGTGGCGCTGCTGGTGCGCGAACTGCCGGCCAGTCGGGCGGCGCGGATCGCAGCCGCAATCACTGGTTGCAAGCGGGCCGAGGCCTATGCGATCGCCGCCAGACTCGATCGTGACGGGTCCGATGGGGAGGGTCCGGTATAATACGGGCGGGAGTCGGCCAGGCAGTCGCCATGGCCCGCAACGGTCATGGAGGAAAGTCCGGGCTCCGCAGGGCGGGGTGCCAGGTAACGCCTGGGGGGCGCGAGCTCACGGAAAGTGCCACAGAAAACATACCGCCCAAGCGCAGGCCCGTTCGCGGGCCGGCGCCGGCAAGGGTGAAAAGGTGCGGTAAGAGCGCACCGCGCGAGTGGTAACACATCGCGGCACGGTAAACCCCACTCGGAGCAAGACCAAATAGGGGAGCACGCCGTCCCTCGGGACGGCAGCGCGCGGCCCGCGCGTGTTCCCGGGTAGGTCGCTTGAGGCTCACGGTGACGTGGGTCCCAGATGAATGACTGTCCATGACAGAACCCGGCTTATCGGCCGACTCCCAATTTCTGTCCCGGCCTCGCGCCGAAAAAAACAAAAAAAGCCCGAGAACTTGAAGAGTTTTGCCAAGAAGCTCTCTTAAGCGCATGATTTACAGAGCCTATAAAGCCTGTATACTGAATTCGAAAGCACGTCTAAGTGCCTGTACGACATGAAAAATTTGCGATTTGGACGGTTGACATAAGCCAATAATCGTCCCTATAGTGGCGCCAAGTGGGAAAAAGTGGGAAATACTGGGTTTCCCGTCCCGAATGGCGACACCATATGTTCCGCGGCGCAAACAAAGTCACCCTGGATGCAAAGGGCCGTATGGCGGTACCCACAAAGTACCGCGCACGGATCGATGAGCTGTCGTCCGGCCAGCTCGTCGTGACTGTCGATCGGGACTACTGTCTGCTGGTCTATCCGACCCCCGAATGGGAAGACATCGAGCGCCGACTCATCCGTCTGCCGTCATTGAATCGCCAGGCCCGGCGTCTGCAGCGTCTGATGGTCGGCTATGCCACCGAACTCGAACTCGACGGTCACGGACGCATCCTGTTGCCAAAAGAATTGCGTGAATTCGCGGGTCTTGACCGCCAGGCGATGCTGATCGGTCAGGGCAACCGTTTCGAGCTTTGGGACGAGCCGCGCTGGAACCAGCGCCGGGATGAGTGGCTGTCGGAGGAGGCCGCCGATGCGGACGGCTTGCCGGGCGAGCTAGAGACGCTGTCGTTCTAGTGGCGACGGGTACGGATACCCATGTGCCGGTGCTCCTCGCGGAAGTGCTGGAGGCACTGGCGATAAGAGAAGACGGGCGCTATCTGGATGGCACCTTCGGCCGTGGCGGGCATGCCGCTGCCATCCTGGAGAGCCTGCACGAGGATGGTCGTTTGCTGATGATCGACCGGGACAGTGCCGCGGTGGCCGCGGCCCGAACCCGATTCACAGGGGATCCGCGGGTGCGAATCGAGCAGGGAAATTTCGCCGACATGTGCGCCATCGCGAAACGCGCAGGCCTCGACGACGGCTTCGACGGCATCCTGCTCGATCTCGGCGTTTCTTCGCCGCAGCTGGACCAGCCCGATCGCGGCTTCAGCTTCCTCGCCGATGGCCCCCTGGACATGCGTATGGATACCCGCGCAGGGCTCACCGCCGCGGACTGGATCAATCAGGCCAGCGAAAGGGAAATCGCCGACGTCCTGTCGCGTTTTGGCGAGGAGCGCCACTCTCGCCGAATCGCCCGGGCGATTTTAGCCGCGCGTGTGCTCGAGCCGATCACCGGCACCGGACGTCTTGCGGACGTCATCGCGGCCGCCGTACCGGGCCGGGAGCCGGGCAAACACCCCGCGACACGCAGCTTCCAGGCGATCCGCATCTTTATCAATCAGGAGTTGGAAGCCCTTGACCGGGGCCTGGAGGCCGCGCTGAGCCTGCTGCGGCCCGAAGGACGTCTTTGTGTGATCAGTTTTCATTCCCTCGAGGACCGTCGGGCCAAACGTTTTATCCGGCGCCATTCGCTGGAGGACGAAGCCTGGCGGGGATTGCCGGACATGCCAGCCTCCGCGCGTCCGGATCTGCGTCCGGTGGGCAAGGCCCGGCGCGCGGGCGCTGCGGAAGTCGCGGCCAATCCCAGGTCGCGCAGTGCCGTATTGCGCGTGGCGGAGCGGCTGCACTGATGCTCAGCACCGTCTCAAGCCAGTTCGCCCTCTCCGCGGCCCTGGTGTTGCTGCTACTGCTGTCCAGCATCGCCGCCATCCATGCACGTCATGAAGCGCGTCAGCTGTTTATCGAGCTCGACGCACAAATCGAAGTCCGCGACGAGCTCAATATCGACTGGGGACGTTTACAGATTGAACACAGCACATGGGCGTCGCCGGGACGTATCGAGCAGATGGCGACGGACAAGCTGGGCATGCGGGTGCCGGAACCGACGTCCGTGGTGATTATCGGGCCATGAGTCGTATGCGCTTCAGCAAGAGTATGTTCCAGCGGCGATTCCATCGCCGCCTTGTGGTTGTGGGCGTGGTCTTTGCAGCAGCCTTCCTGGTGCTGCTCGGACGGGCCGTTCAGCTGCAGCTGCTGGATCAGGAATTCCTCGCGCGTGAAGGTGATGCCCGCCACCTCCGGGTCGCGCCGATCGCCGCCCATCGCGGCATGATTACCGACCGGCATGGTGAGCCGCTGGCAGTGAGCACGCCGGTGGACAGCATCTGGGTCAATCCGAAGCAGCTGCTGGAGGCCAGCGATCGCGTCGGCGAGCTGGCCCGGGCGCTGGGCCGGCCACCGGATCGACTGTTGAGACTGCTGACACAGAACCCGGAGCGCGAGTTCTTCTATCTCACCCGGCACATGCCTCCCTACAAGGCCGGGGCGATCCTCGATCTCGAGATCCCTGGGGTCTACACCCAGCGCGAATATCGCCGTTACTACCCGGCCGGCGAAGTCACCGGTCACGTCATCGGATTTACCAACGTCGACGATCAGGGCCTGGAAGGACTCGAGCTGGCGTACGATCCCTGGCTATCGGGTCAGCCCGGTGCCAAACGTGTGTTACGCGACCGGCTTGGCCGGACGATCGACAACGTCGAGAGCATCCGTGCACCCCAGGCCGGGCGCAACCTCAAGACCAGTCTCGACCTTCGTATCCAGTACCTGGCCTACCGCGCGCTCAAATCGATGGTGCAACAGCAAAGCGCACGGGCCGGCTCAGTCGTTATCCTCGATGTGGTCACCGGCGAAGTCCTGGCGATGGTCAATCAGCCCGGATACAACCCTAACGACCGGCGCCGCTTTGACGTGGCCCGCTTCCGCAATCAGGCGGCCACGGATCTGTTCGAGCCGGGCTCGAGCTTCAAGCCGTTCATCATCGCCGCCGCGCTCGAAAGCGGCCGTTATCAGGCTGATTCCTCTATCGATACGTCGCCCGGCTACGTCATCGTCGGCGCCAAGACTATAGAGGACAAACACAATCTGGGGCGCGTGCCGATTACCCGGGTGCTGACCAAGTCAAGCAACGTCGGTGCATCGCGCATCGCGCTGTCGCTTGATGCGCCGCAGCTCTGGTCGGTATTGGACAACTTTGGTTTTGGCGCACTGACCTCCAGCGGTTTCCCGGGAGAGTCGGCCGGTCTGCTCAATCATCACGAGCACTGGCGGGAGATCGGCCAGGCGGTATTGGCCTACGGCTACGGCGTGTCCGTGACGCCACTGCAGCTGGCCCAGGCTTATGCAATCCTTGGCGCCGACGGGCTCAAGCGCCCGATCTCCCTGATCGCGGTCGAGGCGCCGCCTGCCGCTGTCCGTGTGATCTCGGCGGCCACCGCCGCGTCCGTCCTCGAGATGATGGAAACCGTGGTCGGACCCGAGGGCACTGCACGCAAGGCCAAGCTCGCGGGTTATCGCGTCGCCGGCAAGACCGGGACCGTACGTAAGGCTGCGGCAGGCGGCTATGCGGAGGATCGCTACACGGCGGTGTTTGGCGGGCTGGCTCCGGCATCGCGGCCGCGGCTGGCGATCGTCGTCGCCATCCATGAGCCCAGCAAGGGGGTTTACTACGGCGGCGAAGTGGCGGCGCCAGTGTTTGCAGAGGTCGCCGCGGGCGCACTGCGGGTGCTTGGCGTGGCGCCGGACGAGACGCCGCCAGACACCGCAGATCAACGCGTCATCCAGGCGATGAGTCAGCCATGATGACGGCGCCTGATCGGAATCCGGGCATGACCCTGGGCGAACTGTTCGGTGAGCGGGTGCGTCTGGATCTGGCCGCTCTGCGTGTCACCGATATCGCGGTCGACAGTCGCAGAGTAACCCCCGGCGGGCTGTTTCTCGCCTGCCGCGGTCGCACTGGTCACGGCCTCGACCACCTGAGCCAGGCGCTGGAGCGCGGTGCGGTCGCGGTGGCGTGGGAACCGCAGACCGCAGGTACACCCAGCGCGCTGGCGGTGCCGATACCGTCCTTCCCGGTTGAAGGGCTGGGTGCTGCGCTGGGCGAACTGGCGGATCATTTCTTCGCCAGTCCGTCGTCAGTACTGGACGTCATCGGCGTTACCGGCACCAACGGCAAGACCACTTGTACGCACCTGGTAGCTTGCGCGCTGGAGATCTTGCAGCGGCCCGCTGGCCTGATCGGAACCCTCGGCAGCGGACGACCCGGAGCGCTCAAAGCCGGTCGTCTGACGACACCGGATGCGGTCGAAGTTCATCGTAGCCTGGCGCAGATACGCGACGCAGGAGCAAAGGTCGCGGCCATGGAAGTCTCGTCGCACGCGCTGGACCAGGGGCGCGTGGACGGCGTCCGTTTCCGGCTCGCTGCGCTGACCAACCTCAGCCGCGAGCATCTCGACTATCACGGCGACATGGCGCGTTATGCCGCGGCGAAGTCACGGCTGTTCGGCTGGCCCGGCCTGGGTGGCGCGGTGATCAACGTGGATGATGACTTTGGTCGGGATCTTGCTGCCCGACTGGGACAGAGTATGGAGGTGCTGAGCGTCGGCCGTTCGGCGGCTGCAGGGCAAGACAGCGCGCTGCGTCTCCGCTCGATAAAAACAGGCCCTCAGGGGCTCGCCATCGAATACGAACATGCCGGGGAACGCGGTCATCTGCGATCACCGTTGTGGGGCGAGTTCAACGCCGAGAATCTGGCCCTGGCGCTCGGCATCCTGATCAGCCTGGGTAGCGCAGCGGTCACGGCGTCTGACGCATTGTCGCAGGTCGCTGCGCCCAGCGGACGGATGGAAGCGTTCTCGGCGCCGGGGCGCGCCGCGGTGCTGGTGGATTACGCGCACACGCCCGATGCCCTGAGCAAAGCGCTCGACGCGGCGCGAGGACATTGTCAGGGACGGCTGTTCTGTGTCTTCGGCTGTGGCGGTGAGCGTGATCCCGGAAAGCGCCCCGAGATGGGACGCATCGCCGAGACCCTGGCCGACGTCGTTATCGTCACCGATGACAACCCGCGCAGCGAAGATGGTGCGCGGATCGTTGCCGACATCATCGACGGGATGTCTGCATCACCGCGGGTCGAGCGAGATCGGGCCGCGGCCATCCGCAGCGCCATCGCCGCCGCCACGCCTGAGGACGTCGTGCTGGTGGCTGGCAAGGGCCACGAAGACTACCAGCTCACCGCAGCCGGCCGGCGCCACTTCAGCGACCGCGAGACGGTTGTCGCTGTCCTGGAGACAGGGCGTGATTAACGGTCGGCTGCAACAGCTCGCGACACTACTTCGCGCCGAGCTTACCGGTGACGACGGCGCCTTCCTCGGCGTCAGCACCGATACCCGCAAACTGGAAGCCGGGCAGCTGTTCGTGGCCTTGCGCGGCCCTCGATTCGATGGCCACAAGTTTCTCGGGGAAGCCGCAGACCGAGGCGCCGCCGCGGCGCTGGTCAGTACCGCAAGTGAGGTCGCGATCCCACAGGTGCGGGTGCCGGATACGCTGCGTGCGCTGGCCGAGCTGGCGGCAGACTGGCGCCGGCGTTTCGATATCCCGGTCATCGGCATCACCGGCAGCTACGGCAAGACGACCGTCAAGGAGATACTGGCGTCGATTCTCTCCCGGCGCGGGCCGCTGCTGGTCACCAAGGGCAACCTGAACAACGAGATCGGCGTGCCCCTGACCTTGTTCGGTCTGGCCGGCAATCATCAATCAGCGGTGATCGAGATGGGCGCCAATCATGCCGGCGAGATCGCCCGCCTGTGCGCGATCGCTGCCCCGCAGGTCAGTCTGGTCACGACCGCCGGCGCCTGTCATCTGGAGGGCTTTGGCTCTCTCGAGGGCGTGGCCCGGGCCAAGGGCGAGATATTCGAAGCTCTGCCTGCGGACGGGATCGCAGTGATCAACGCGGACGACAGTTATGCCGCACTCTGGCGTCAGCTGGCTGCCGGCCGCCAGGTCGTCACCTTCGGCCTTGGGCCGGGCTCGGAATTCACCGCGCGCAACGTCAGGCAAACCGGAGCCGGGGAGATCAGCTTTGTGCTCGTCACTCCCGCCGGGGAGGCGGACGTACGCCTCGGCCTGGCCGGCCGACACAACGTGATGAATGCCCTGGCCGCTGCCGCGGCCGCCGCCCAGATCGGTGCCGGTCTGGAGCATATGGTCGACGGCTTCGGCGCGGTCGCTCCGGTCAGCGGCCGGATGCAGCTGCTGCGCAGCTGCGCCGGCGGCCGGCTGATCGATGACAGCTACAACGCCAGTCCGCGCGCGGTCAGGGCAGCGATCGAGTATCTGTGCGAACTGCCAGGTCGCGCCTGGGCGGTGCTTGGTGACATGGGCGAGCTCGGTGACGAGGGTCCCCGGTTGCACGCGGAGGTCGGCCGCTATGCCCGCGAGGCCGGTGTCGAACGTCTGTTCGCCATAGGCCGCTTGAGCGAGGAGACCGTCGCGGCGTTCGGCGCGGGCGCACAACTCTTTCACGATGCCGCCAGTCTCGGCGCCGCGGTGCGCGAAGGCCTCGGGCCGGACGTCAACGTGCTGGTCAAAGGCTCGCGGATGATGCGGATGGAACGCGTGGTAGAAGCCCTGGCCGAATCGGCTGCGGTCATGGCCGAAGGGGAGTGCTGAGCGCATGCTGCTATATCTGACCGAATATCTGACCCGCTTCGAATCAGCCTTCAATGTCTTCGGCTATCTCACCATGCGCGCCATCATGGGCGCGCTGACGGCGCTGTTGATCGCGCTTTTGGTCGGGCCCTGGATGATCCGCCGGTTGAGCTTTCATCAGATCGGTCAGACCGTGCGCGAGTTCGGACCCGAAAGCCACCTGCCCAAGGCCGGAACGCCGACCATGGGCGGCACCCTGATCCTGGTTGCGGTGATCGTCAGCACGATGCTGTGGGCCGACCCGGGCAACCGTTTCGTATGGATCGTGTTGCTAGTGACCCTGGCATTCGGCCTTATCGGTTTTGTCGATGACTATCGCAAGCTGGCCCTCGGTGACAGCCGCGGTTTGCCGGCACGCTGGAAATACTTCTGGCAATCGGTAGCCGGTCTCGCCGCCGCCATCGCGCTGTTTGTCACCGCCAAGGATCCCGCAGTCGAGACGGCGTTGCTGATCCCGTTCGTCAAGGACCTGATGGTGCCGTTGGGCACGTTCTATGTCGTGCTGACATATTTTGTCATCGTCGGTTCGAGCAACGCGGTGAATCTGACCGATGGGCTGGATGGTCTGGCGATCATGCCCACGGTGCTGGTCGGCGGCGCGTTGGGGATCTTCGCCTATGCCACCGGCAACGCGCGCTTCTCCGACTATCTGGGGATCCCCTACATACCCGGGACAGGCGAGATGCTGGTCTTTTGCGCCACTCTGGTTGGCGCTGGCCTCGGTTTCCTCTGGTTCAACACCTATCCGGCCCAGGTCTTTATGGGCGATGTGGGCGCGCTGGCGCTGGGTGCAGCGCTCGGGACAGTCGCCGTCGTCGTCCGTCAGGAGATCGTCTTCTTTGTGATGGCCGGCGTATTCGTGGTCGAGACCGTTTCGGTGATCCTGCAGGTGGCGTCGTTCCGTCTGACCGGTCGGCGCATCTTCCGCATGGCACCGCTCCATCATCATTTTGAACTCAAGGGTTGGGCCGAACCCAAGGTGATCGTGCGCTTCTGGATCATCACCGTGGTGCTGGTTCTGGTCGGGCTGGCGACGCTGAAACTGCGATGATCGAAAACCGCCTCAATCAGAGCCAGTCCACTGATCGCGAGCAACGCTCGGTGGCGGGGCTCGGCACCTGTGTCGTGCTCGGACTGGGTGCTACCGGTTTGTCCTGCGCGCGCTATCTGGACCAGGCCGGTTTTTCGATCATGGCGCTCGACAGCCGCGACGAGCCGCCCGGCGCCGCCCGGCTGCGTCAGCTGGTGCCGGGGGCGACGATCCTGACCGGAACGCTGGAAGCAGAGTTGCCGGCCGATACCGTGCAGGTAATTCTGTCTCCAGGTCTGACACCCGAGCTGCCACTGGTGGTCCAGGCCCGCGGCCAGGGCTTGCCGGTCGTCGGCGATATCGAACTGTTCGCGCTCAAGGTAACGCGACCGGTGGCAGCGATTACCGGCTCCAATGGCAAGAGCACCGTCACCACCATGCTGGCCTCGATGGCCGAGGCATGCGGACAACGGGTGCTGGCCGGCGGCAATCTGGGGACGCCGGCTCTGGACCTGCTGGAGGGGTCGCCGCCGCAGTTGTTTGTCCTCGAGCTCTCCAGTTTCCAGCTCGAGATGACCCGATCGCTGAAACCGGCGGTGGCTACTGTGCTCAATGTCTCGGCGGATCATATCGACCGGCATGGATCGCTCGAGGCCTATGCCGCCGCCAAGGCCCGGATCTTCCGCGGCGCCGGTATCGTCGTCGCCAACCGCCAGGACCCGTTGGTCATGGCGATGGACAAAGGCCAGGCGCGGACCGTGACCTTTGGCCTCGATGCTGCGGCGGACGGCGACTTCGGCGTCACCGGCTCGGGTAAGGGGCTGTGTCTTACCCGGGGTGGGCAGGCGCTGATGCCCGCGGCGGAACTCGGCGTGGCCGGCCTGCACAATGTGGCCAAC
>JBATKC010000055.1:0-5323 GCA_049669065.1 Gammaproteobacteria bacterium | reverse complement strand
AGCCAGATCATCGCGTTGTGTCTGGCTCTGTTCGCATTCTCCACGATCCTCGGCTGGAGTTACTACGGCAGTCAGAGCGCGTCCTATCTGTTCGGGCGTCGGGTGGTTCTGCCCTATCGTCTGCTGTTTGTGGCCGCGAGCTTTGCCGGCACCATCTACACGCTGGATTTTGTCTGGCTGTTTTCGGATGTGATGAACGGCATGATGGCGCTGCCGAATCTGATCGGCCTGATTCTGCTCAGCGGTGTCGCCGCGAGGGAGACTCGCGACTATCTGGAACGCACGGCCGTGGCGTCGCCTTCAGCCCGTATTTTGTAGGCCGTGGGCGATCCCGTTGACGGTCAGAAGCAGCGCCTCCAGCAGCCCCTGGTCCCGGCTACCGCCCGCACGCCAGCGGTCTAGCAGATCAACCTGGATCATGCTCAGAGGATCCACATAGGGATTGCGCAGGCGGATAGCCCGCTGCAGCACCGGCTCCTGGTCCAGCAGTTCGCCGCCGCCCTTTAGCCGCAGCACGATCTCCATCGTGCGCCCGAACTCATCCCTGATCAGATCGAAGTAATGCCGCAACCCGGGATCGACAAGTTGGGCGTAGCGCGCGGCGACCTGCATATCCGCCTTGGCCAGCACCATCTCCACATCGGTCAGCAGTGCGCGCATAAACAGCCAGTTGGCGAACATGTCCGACAACAACTCGTCGCCAAAGCGGCGTGATGCGGCTTCAAGACCGACCCCCAGTCCGTACCATCCGGGCAACACGCAGCGGTTCTGCGTCCAGGCGAAGACCCAGGGGATAGCGCGCAGATCGGCCACACCCTGACCGGAGCGTCGGCTCGACGGCCGCGAGCCGATTTTCATCTGCTCGATCACGTCGATCGGCGTGGCCTGACGGAAAAAGCCGTAAAAGTCCGGATCTTCATGCACCAGAGACCGGTAGGCGGAAGCGCTGGTGGTGGCGATCATCGCCATGGCCCCGGTCCAGAGCGGTTGCGGCGGCGGCTGCTCCGGCCCGAAACTCGCCAGCGCAACCGAGCCGATACCCCGCTCCAGCGTGCGCAGCGCGATCCCGCGCAGGCCGTATTTGGCATTGATGATCTCGCCTTGTTCGGTGACCCGCAGCGTACCCTTGACCGCGCCCGGCGGGGCCGCCATCACTGCGACATGGGTCTTGCCGCCGCCGCGGCTGACGGTCCCTCCGCGACCGTGGAACAAGGTAAGACGGATGTCATGGTCTCTGGCACAGCGAGCGAGGCTGGCCTCTGCCTGCTGCAGGGCCCAGCGCGAGGCGGCGATACCCGCGTCCTTGCTGCTGTCCGAATAACCGATCATCACCATCTGACGGCGCTGGCGGCGCTCGAGATGCGCCGCATAAACGCGATCCGCCAGCATGTTGTCGAGGATCTGTGGGCTCTGCTCAAGATCCTGCAGGGTCTCGAACAATGGCGCGACATCCAGGGGTACCACGCCGTCTTCATCACTGAGGCCGGCCCACCGCGCCAGCACCAGCACGCTTAGTACATCGTCCAGCGATTGCGCCATGCTGATGATGTAAGGCCCGACTGCCCGGTTGCCGAAACGCCGCCGGCATTCATTGACGGCTTTGAACACATCCAGGGTCCGTTCCGCTTCCGCATCAATATCGACCGGCGCCGGCGTGTCGGTGTCCAGCAGCATGGCGAGACGCGCTGCCCGCTGTTCGGCGGATTGCTGCTCCCCGTCCGGCTCGCCCAGGCCCCGGCCGATGACCCGGCGGTGCACCAGCGCGTCCTGCCGCAGGTCCAGCGCCGCCAGATGGAAGCCGAAGGTCCGCACCCGCCAGATCAGACGGCGCACCGCAAATAGGCCTGCATGCCGCCCGAGATTGTGCTCGAGGCTGACGGCGATGACCTGCAGGTCGTGGAGGAACTCGTCGGCCTCGAGATACGGATGCTCGCCATTCAATCGTGTGTCGCGCAGCCTCGACACGAGCAGATGACACAGCACCCGGTACGGCATGTTGCGATGGCGCGGCGCGATATGTGCCAGTGTGTTCGGGTACCAGCTCGAATACAGCTTGCAGCGTTCGTCCACCTCGGTGTCCACCGCCACCCGCGTAGGACACTGGGTCAGCCGCTCGGCGACGCTGCGGAGTTCGGCTTCATACAGACGCAGGATGGAGTCACGTTGCGCCCCGAGGGTGGCGCGGATGGTCCCGGCATTGACCCCCGGGTTGCCGTCCATATCCCCGCCGACCCAGGAACCGAAGCGCAGAATATCGGGGATGCGGATCTCCGCCGCCTTGTCTCCGAAGCTGGCATCCAGTGCCGCCTCGAGCGTCTCGTAGAACACCGGTACTACCTGGTAGATCACGTCGGTCAGGAAGAACCGGACATGCTCGAATTCGTCGCTGACCGTCATCCGGTGGGTCGGATGCTCCTCGGTCTGCCAGGCTGATGTGATGGCGGCGCGGATGCTGTCCCACGCTGTCGCCGTCTCTCGCGGCGTCAGCGAAGGGTTCATCAGCTCCACCAGCCGGCGCGCCACCCGCTGTTGCTTGCGTAGTATCGTCCGCCGCGTGGGCTCGGTGGGGTGTGCGGTAAACACGGGCTCGATCCGCAGCTGATCCAGCATCCCCTGCAGCTGTTGCGCCGAAGCGACGCCGGTCGCGATCGTGCCAAGTGAGGATTCCAGTCCACCGGGCTGGGGTGCATCGGCTTCCCTGGACCACTCTCGCAGGCGGCGGATCCGGTGTACCCGTTCGGCCAGATTCACGACCTGAAAATAGGTCGAGAACGCGCGGATCAGGTCTGTTTCGGATTTTGCATCCAGATCCGCCGGCACATCAGTCAGCGCACCGTTGTCTGCTTCCCGGTTGCGGATCGACGCCTGCCGGACGGTCTCCACCAGCTCGAACATGGGCTCGCCGCACTGCTCCCTGATCAGGTCGCCGACCAGCGCGCCGAGACGACCCACGTCGCGCCGCAGGGCCTTGTCCTTAGGCGAAAAACGGAGTTCCTTGCGCGCCATGATCTCAATCTCCGGGGTCTGCAACCGCTGCGTCGTGCCGATCTGCGCGCAGACCGGGGTCATAGCCGTTCGTCGTGTCCCTCCGACCCGATGCGCCCGGCGGCGACTGAGCCGAAAGAGGCTAATCATCCGCACCCCGATGCTGCGACGCAAATCGCGCTGCGCGAATCAGGCTTGTTGCGCCGTATTCTGGCTCTGCGATCGGACCCGCCGGGAGGCTAGCCTGCATGCTGTGTGGACGGGCATGGACGTCCGCGCCGCCGCCGCAGGCGTCGGCCCCTCGCGCCCGCGATGCTCATGGACGAGCATCGGCCCCGGGGCTGCCGCCAGCATTTGGTGACGGATCGCCGGTCGTGGTATACGGGGATGCCCGTGTCCCTGCCCTTATACTAGCGGGCAGCAGGGGACACGAAATTCCCGAGTCGAGAGAGGAATCCCAGTTGCCGGTCACCCTTCCCGACGCCCACGGCATAGCCGCTCTGATCCTGACGATCTTCGCGCTGATCCTGTTTTCCCGCGACCGGATCCCGCTGGAGACCTCGTGTCTGTTGATCCTGGCGCTGCTGGTGACCGGATTTCAGTTGTTCCCGTACACCCATGACGGCGTGCGCATCCGGGCGACGGATTTCTTCAGTGGTTTCGGCCATGAGGCGCTGGTCACCATCGCCTGCCTGATGATCCTCGGCAAGGGTCTGGAGAAGACCGGTGCCCTGCAACCGGTTGCAGTGGTGGTCGGGCGGGCCTGGGTTTCGCGACCCAAGCTGGCCATGTTGGTGACCCTGTTCGTATGTGCGGTATTGAGCGGTTTTCTCAACAACACGCCTATCGTGATCATGCTGTTGCCGATCATGATCACCGTGTCTCTGCGCAGCCGTATCGCGTCGTCCAAGATCCTGATGCCGATCGGCCTTGCCACCTCGCTGGGCGGTATGGGCACGGCGATCGGCACCTCGACCAATCTGCTGGTGATTGCAGTGGCGGCCGACCTCGGTATGCGCCGCTTCGAAATGTTCGATTTTACCGTGCCGGCAGTCATCGTCGGCAGCGTGGGTATCCTCTATCTGTGGCTGATCGCGCCACGGCTGCTGCCCGATCGCGAGCCGCCGATGGCAGATACGTCACCGCGGATTTTCAAAGCGATGATGTTTGTCACCCCGGACAGTTTCGCTTGCGGCAAGACCCTGGCCGAGATCCGCGAGCGCACCGAGAAGCGGATGACGATCAATCGCGTGCAGCGTGCCGACGGGCTCTACGTGGCCAAGCTGCCGTCACTGGTGCTCCAGGAAGGGGATCGGCTGATGGTGGCGGATACCCGCGAGCATCTGAAGGAATTCGAGACGCGGCTCGGTGTTCGCATGCATGATGCGACCGATCTCGAAGACGGCAACAGTGTGGATCTGCCGACGCCCGGTGCGGGTCAGCAGCTTGCGGAAGTGGTGGTCACCACCGGCTCACCGCTGCATCAGCGCACGCTGAATACCGCGCAGTTCCGTGCCCGCTATTCGCTGCTGCCTCTCGCCATCCATCGTCCGCGCACGGGGCCGGGCGAAGTGACCGGCGACTTCGATGACGTATTGTTGCGCGCCGGCGACGTGATCCTGGTCCAGGGGAACAGCAACCATATTGCCGAGCTCAGGCGGAGCGGCAACATGCTGGTGCTCGATGGCACCATGGATCTGCCGCACACCCGTCTGGCACCCTGGGCGCTGGGCATCATGGCCATGGTCGTGGTGCTGGCCGGCACCGGCGTGATGCCGATTTTTACCAGCGCGGTACTCGGCGCCACCGTCATGTTGTTGTCCCGGTGTCTCGGCTGGCGCGATGCCTTGTCGTCGTTGACCGCCTCGGTCGTGCTGATCATCGTCACCAGCCTGGCTCTGGGCCACGCCATCCTCAGTACCGGTGTCGATATGTTCCTCGCGCAGTTGTTTGTCGCCGCGACCGACGGCCTGTCCTCGACGATGATCCTGAGCGCGTTGATCCTGTTGCTGGCGGTACTGACCAACGTCGTTTCGAACAATGCGGCGGCCGTCATCGGCACGCCGATCGCGCTCAATATCGCCCAGCAGCTGTCGCTGCCGCCGGAGCCGTTCGTGCTCGCTGTGCTGTTTGGCGCCAATATGAGTTTCGCCACGCCGATCGGTTATCAGACCAATCTGCTGATCTATAGCGCCGGCGGCTACCGCTTCGGCGATTTCCTGCGTGTGGGTATCCCGCTGAGCATCATCACCTGGATCGGTTTCTCGCTGGTGCTCTCGGTCATCTACAAGCTCTAGATCTGCGGCCGTCGGCAGCGGCGGACATGCCGGGTCCGATC
>JBATKC010000054.1:0-2461 GCA_049669065.1 Gammaproteobacteria bacterium | reverse complement strand
GTTCCTGGTCGCCCGTGAGCCGGGGGTGATGAGCGCCGTGCCATGACCTGGGCACAGCGCCTCAAGCGCGTGTGCCGGATCGATATTGTGATCTGTGAGTTTTGCGGCGGGGCGGTGCGGGTCATCGCCCCCGCGTGTCCATGCGCTCCGCGGAATTGGTGCATCCGTGCACGTCATCGCCAGCATTGATGACCCGGTGGTCATTGAGAAGATCTTCGCCCACATCGAGCGCCGGCCATGTCGGGTGCCGTGTTGGCGACGTAACTATGACCTGGAACGCGGCGGCAGGCCCGAGTGCTGTCTCAGCAGCTTGCTCTTTCTTGGCGTATCGCGACGCAATCCACCTATATGCGCCGCTCTGCCGCGCATCAGGTACCCGGCGCCAGCTCCCGGGCTGTCGCGCGTTGCTCCGACCACTGCAGGACCGCAACCGTAAGAGCCGGCAGCATCGTCAGCGAGACGATCGCTGCGCCCAGGATGCCGAACATGACGATAGCACCGACGCCTCGATACAGCTCGGTTCCGGCTCCCGGGATGAAGACCAGCGGGGCCAGGCCGCAGATGGTCGTCAGTGTTGACATCGCGATCGGGCGTATTCGTGATGACACAGCGTCACGTACCGCGTCGACTGCAGACATGCCGCCTTCTCGTATGCTCCGCGTGGCGCGGTCGACGATCAGGATCGGGTTGTTGACCACCGTGCCCATCAGTATCAGGAAGCCGAGCATCGAGATCATGTCGAAGGACTGGTGAAAGCCGCCGAGCCCTATCGCGCCGAGCAGGGCGCCGAATCCGTTCAGCAGGGCCAGCCCGACGATGCCGGCTGCGATGCCAAGCGGTATCGTCGTCATGATCAACAGCGGATAGCCCCAGTGACGGAAGATAGCGACCATCAACAGGAACACGATGATCAGTGCTACGGGATAGTTAGCTGCCAGGGCCGCCTTGGTGGCTTCGAGTTGGTCGCTGGCGCCCGAGATATCGACATTGACCCTGGCTGGCAGCGCACCCGTGCCACGCAGATAGTCGATCACATCGGACCTGACAATTTCGACGCCGTCCTCCAGCGCAATGTCGGCCGGCGGAATGACGTTTAGCGTGACCGTGCGCTGCCCGTTGATGCGGCGAATCGTGTTTGTATCGACCGTCTCGCTGATCGATGCAAGCGCCTCCAGGGGCAACACGCTTCCCTGTGGCGTGTAGATCGGCAGCCCGGCGAGATTTTCGAGGCTGAACTGCCCTCCCGTCGTGCCGAACAGATAGATGTCCACTTTGTTGTCGGACTCGAAAAACTCATCGACGAATGCGCCGTCCGTCAGCGCAGCGACAGCGTAGCCGACGTCATCGGCCGTCATGCCGAGTTCGGCCGCCCGGGTCCAGTCGGGGCGCACCTCGATCAAGGGTTGTGAAAGAGACAGTGATGAAGGGCTGGACTGTATGCGGGGATTGCCGAGAACTTCTTCGGCGCGCCGATAGGCCGCCAGTGCCGCATCGTAGACGACGCCGAGTTCAGGTCCGGAGATGTCGAGGTTGATACTTCTCGTGCCGCCATCGTTGCTGGAAATGATGGAGCCGCGGGCCGCGAACGCACGCATGCCGGGATACTGCCGATAGCGCGCCGTGATGGCGTCCATGAGTTCATCGATATCCGAGCGGCGTACAGGCTCGGAGATAATGCGCATGCCGCCGGCGTCGATGCGCGTGTTCAGATAGCGGATTGCGGGGACCTCGACTTCACCGCGATCAAAGCGTTCCGGATCATCACCCACGAACGGCAAAAAATAATCGCGCACTTCCTGACCGATAACGGCCATTGTCTCGAGGTTGTATCCCGGCGGCGCGCTCATCGAAGCGAAGGTCTTGGGTTCCTCGCCCTCCGGCAGGTATTCAGCCGCCGGGGTGAGGAAAAGAATGATGATCGCGCTGGCGGCAATCGTTGCAACTATCGTGGTTGCCCGGCGTTTGGGCGTCGCGATCAGCGCATCGATCGATGCGAGCAACCGGTCGCGCAATGCGTGGTCCCTGGTGCCCTGTCCCTCGGTGCCGAACGACAGGCGCGCGCTCGCCGTGGGTATCAGGGTCACCGCCACCAGCATTGACGCGAGGATCGAGGCAGCGATGGCGACGGCGACGTCGGAGTACAGCTGCCCGGCTTCCTCGACGATGAACAGCACCGGCAGGAACACCAGGATGGTCGTCAGCGTCGAAGCCAGAACGGCGGTCCAGACACTCTGCACACCCTCAACGGCCGCACGGAAGCGATCCAGCCCCTCGCGGCGCTTTTGCTCGATACTCTCGATGACGACGATGCTATTGTCGAGCGTCATGCCGATGGCGAATGCGACGCCCGCGAGTGATATCACGTTGATGGTCCGGCCTGCGACCAGCAGGCCAATGAATGCCGCAATCGTACAAATCGGTATGCCCAGCGCCCCGACGGCCGTCGCACGTGCCGACCTGA
>JBATKC010000053.1:0-9467 GCA_049669065.1 Gammaproteobacteria bacterium | reverse complement strand
AGCGTATTCAGCGTGCGCTGGAGGTGTTCAGGCTCACTGGCGAGACATTGACTGCGCTGCAGTCGGCAGCCACCGCGGATATCTCCCGCTGGTCTTATGTCAAGCTGGCGCTCTGGCCTGAGGATCGCAGCGCGCTGGCGGAACGGATCGCCACCCGTTTCCGTCTGATGCTCGAGGCCGGATTCGAGCGCGAGGTTGAAAAGCTCCGATCGCGACCCGATCTAAATTCCGGGCTGCCGTCGATGCGGGCCGTTGGCTATCGGCAAATGTGGGAGTACCTCGAGGGACGCTACGATCGCGTGGAAGCGGAACGCCGCGCCATTGTCGCGACGCGGCAACTGGCCAAGCGTCAGATGACATGGATGAGGGCGGAGCAGGAAATGAGCAGGATCGCGCCTGGAGCCAGTTCGGCGACTGCGGCCATCGAGAAAATCCGCTCAAAAATTGCTCAGGCCGAACAGGGCCTATGATAGACTGAATCTAAATGTCGGACGCCAGGCTTGCAGGGACGGCTGTGCTCTCCCGATGGCGGCAACCAAGACCAATTCAAATATCTTTGCCGGAATCTCAGGAGAGGCACATGGCCAGAGGGCAGACGTTGCAGGATCCGTTCCTGAACGCATTACGCAGGGAAAAGGTACCCGTCTCGATCTATCTGGTGAATGGGATCAAGCTTCAGGGCCAGATCGAGTCCTTCGATCAGTTCGTCGTGCTGCTAAAAAACAGCGTCAGTCAGATGGTGTACAAACACGCCATCTCAACCGTTGTCCCTGCCCGAAACGTGCGCATCCCGCCTGCGGAAGAGGCGGGAGACAGCGAATAGCAATGGCGCGAGCGCCGGAGGATTCTTGTTCGACAGGCCCAAGCTAGGCGAGAGAGCCATCCTCGTCCAGGTCGGCATCGGAAGCCGCGCGCCCCAGGAACAGATTGAGGAATTCCAGGACCTCGCCCGTTCGGCGGGGGCTCATGTGTGCGCCACCATCACCGGCACCCGTCCGGCGCCAGACTCGCGCTTCTTTATCGGCAGCGGCAAGGTCGAGTCATTGCGCGAGCAGATCGAGGCCGAGCAGGTGGAGCTGGTGCTGTTTAACCATGAACTCTCGCCCAGTCAGGAACGCAACCTGGAGGCCGCGCTGCGCTGTCGCGTGCTCGACAGAGCGGGTCTGATTCTCGATATCTTCGCCCAGCGCGCGCGCAGCTTCGAAGGCAAGCTGCAGGTTGAGCTGGCACAACTCGAGCATCTGTCGACACGGCTGGTCCGCGGCTGGACCCACCTGGAGCGGCAGAAGGGTGGCATCGGCCTGCGCGGGCCTGGTGAGACGCAGCTCGAGACCGACCGGCGCCTGCTCGGTCAAAGGATTCGTCAGCTCAACCGCAGGCTGCAGCGGGTCGACCAGCAACGCGAACAAGGCCGCCGCACCCGCCGTCGGGCGGAAGTGCCGACGGTCTCTCTGGTGGGTTATACCAATGCAGGCAAGTCGACGCTGTTCAACCGCCTGACTGATGCCGGGGTATTTGTCGCCGACCAGCTGTTCGCGACGCTCGATCCGACCTTGCGGCGACTCGGGCTCGGCGAGGGACGCAATGTCGTGCTCGCGGATACTGTCGGTTTTGTGCGCGACCTGCCGCACGAGCTGGTGGCAGCGTTCCGTTCGACCCTGCAGGAGACGCGGGACGCGGCGTTGCTGCTGCATGTAGTCGACGCGGCCGACCCACACCGCAGCGAGCGCATCGGCCAGGTCAACGATGTGTTGACCGAGATCGGTGCCGGGCAGGTGCGGCAGATCCAGGTATTCAACAAGATCGATCTGCTTGGCGAGTCGCCCCGGGTGATGCGCGACGAACAGGGGAACGTCTGCCGCGTATGGCTGTCTTCTAGCTCTGGGGCGGGGATCGACCCGTTGATCGACGCGATCCGCGGCGTATTCGACGCAGATCAGGTCAGAGGACGAATCCACATGGACGCCTCGGAAGCGAAGATCCGGGCCCGGCTCTATGCCCTCGATGCGGTGCTGGAGGAGGCGGTGGCAGCCGATGGCGGCTGGGATCTGCTGATCTCGTTGCCGGATAAGGATTTCCGCGCCATGTGCCACCGCGAAGGGCTGGCGCCCGAGCGGCTTGTCCGCCCGCCTTGTGCCGCATCAAACACCTTTCTACAATCGCGCACCGTAGCTTGATCTGCGGGCAAAGGACGAGACAACACATTATGGCCTGGAATGAGAAGAACGGGGGCAACCCCTGGAACGACGGTGGCCAGCAGGGTCCGCCGGACCTGGACAAGGTCGTTCGCGATCTGCAGCGCAAGCTTGGCGGTCTGTTTGGTGGCCGCGGCAAGTCCGGATCGAGCAGCGAGAAGCCCGGCGGCGGTGCCGGCATCGGCGTGATCATCGCCATCATCGTGGTGTTGTGGAGCCTGTCCGGCATCTACAAGGTCGACGATGCCGAGCGCGGCGTGGTGATGCAGTTTGGGCGTTATCACTCCACCACGATGCCGGGTCTGCACTGGCACATCCCGTTCCCGATCCAAAAAGTCGACACGGTAAATGTGGCAGCCGTCGACAGCTACAAGCACCAGACGCGCATGCTCACGTCCGACGAGAACCTGGTTGTCGTAGACACCGTCGTGCAGTTCCGTCGCGCCGATCCCATCGCCTTCCTGTTCAACATCCGCGACCCGGAATCGACCCTGGCCGAGGTCGCCGAGAGCGCCATCCGCGAGATCGTCGGCAGCGCGACGCTGGATTTTGTAGTCACCGAGGGTCGTACCGAGATCGCCGAGCGCACCAAGGCGCTTATCCAGACCACGCTGGATGATTACGGGTCCGGGTTACAGGTGACGTCCGTCAACCTGCTGGATGCCAACTTCCCACCCCAGGTCCAGGCCTCGGTGGAAGATGCGATCAAGGCGCGCGAGGATAAGGAGCGCCTTGCCCTGGAGGCGCAGTCCTACGCCAACGATATCGTGCCGCGGGCGCGTGGTAATGCGGCCCGCCAGGTACTGGATGCCGAGGCTTACAGTGCCCGCGTGGTCGCCGATGCGCGCGGTGAGACGGCCCGGTTCGAAGCATTGCTGAACGAATACGCCAAGGCTCCGGAGGTGACCCGCGAGCGGCTCTATCTGGAGACCGTCGAGTCCGTATTCGGGGCCACGAACAAAGTCATGCTCGATGCGGATGGCACCGGTAATCTGATGTATTTGCCGCTGGATCAGCTGATGAAGGGGCAGAAACAGATCGTGATGCGTGAAGCAGCGACTCTGGATACCGGTCCGGGTTCAGGTGGAGGCGGTAGCGATATACAACGGCAACGCTCTGGCGAAGATGCGCGCTCGCGGGGGGACCGCCGATGAACGGTAAAGGAAATCTGCTCCTGTTGGCGGTCATCGCCGTGGTCGGCGGAGTGCTGCTGTCGCTGTTCACCGTTGACGAGCGTGAGTACGCGATCAAGCTCCAGTTCGGTGAGATCATCCGTACGGATTACGAGCCCGGGTTGCATGTAAAGATCCCGTTCGTCAATAACGTGATCAAGTACGATGATCGGATCCTGACGCGCAACAATCCCAACGAGAAGTTCCTCACCCAGGAGAAAAAGAACCTCGAGGTGGACTTCTACGTCAAATGGCGCATCACTGATCCGGGCCAGTACTATCGTTCCGTCGGCGGTGACGAGCTGATCGCTACCAATCGGCTGATCGAGATCATCAAAGACGGGATCCGCTCGGAGTTTGCCAAACGCACGGTGCAGGAAGTGGTCACCGCCGATCGGCGCGAGATCATGGACGACATGATGGAAAAAGCCACGCTGACTGCGTCCGAACTCGGCATAGAGGTCGTGGATGTTCGCGTCAAACGCCTGGATCTGCCGGATGAGGTCAGTGATTCGGTATTCAATCGCATGCGCCAGGAACGTGCCCGGACCGCTGCGCAGCTCCGCGCCGAGGGTGCCGAGGAAGCCGAGCGCATTCGATCGAGTGCGGATAAAGACCGCACCGTGTTGTTGGCGGATGCCTATCGCCAGTCCGAGGAGATCCGCGGTCTGGGCGATGCCGAGTCGGCGGCCATCTATGCTGCCGCCTATGAGCGCGATCCCGAGTTCTATGCGTTCCATCGCAGCATGGAGGCGTATCGGCGCTCGCTGGGCGGCGAGGGCGATGTCTTCGTGCTGGCGCCCGACAGCGACTACTTCCGTTATCTCAACGATCCCAATGCGGGGAGCGCGCGCTAATGAGTCTGTCCCACGCCAGCCGCCATTGAGCCGCTTCGATGGACTGGGGTGATCTGCTCGCCGCGCTGGCCCTGGTCCTGGTTCTCGAGGGCATCATGCCCTTCGCCAGCCCCGGTAGCACCCGGCGCACGCTGGCGCTGCTGGCGCAGATGGAAGACCGTGGTATCCGCATGGTCGGTGGGGCCAGCATGATCGCCGGGCTCATATTGTTGTATTTCGTCAGAGGCTAGCCCGGTCGCTGTGACCGGATCACCGCGGGAAGGCGTGATGTCAAAAAACGTCGTTGTCATAGGGACCCAGTGGGGTGACGAAGGTAAGGGCAAGGTCGTCGACCTGCTGACCGAACGCGCCTCCGCCGTGGTGCGTTTCCAGGGCGGCCACAATGCCGGTCACACGCTGGTGATCGGCGGTGACAAGACCGTGTTGCACCTGATCCCGTCCGGTATCCTGCGTGATGGCGTCGACTGCCTGATCGGCAACGGCGTGGTGATCGCGCTGGACGCGCTGCTCGAAGAGATGGACATGCTCCAGCAGCGCGGGGTACCGGTTGCCGAGCGCCTGCGCATCAGCCCAGCCTGCCCGCTGATCCTGCCGTCCCATGTGGCGCTGGATCTGGCCCGCGAGAAAGCCAGAGGGGCGCACGCTATCGGCACCACCGGGCGCGGCATTGGTCCCGCATACGAAGACAAAGTCGCGCGGCGCGCGCTGCGGATTTCCGATCTGTTCCATCGTGAGCGTTTCGCGGCCAAGTTGGGCGAGGTGCTGGATTTCCACAATTTCGTATTGCAGCACTATTTCCGCGTCGAACCGGTGGATTTCCAGCGCGTGCTTGAGGATTCGCTGGCGATGGCCGAGCAGGTGCGGCCACTGGTGGCTGATATCGCGCAACGACTCGATCAGCATCGACGCGCCGGTGACAACGTGTTGTTCGAGGGTGCCCAGGGCGCGTTGCTGGACATCGATCACGGCACCTATCCGTTTGTGACCTCGTCCAATACCACGGCCGGTGGTGCCGCCACCGGCAGCGGTCTCGGGCCCTGTTATATCGACTACGTGCTCGGCATCGTCAAGGCCTATACGACGAGAGTCGGTGCCGGCCCGTTTCCGACCGAGTTGTTTGACGAGATGGGCGAACATCTGGCCCGCGTGGGGCATGAATTCGGCGCCACGACTGGCCGCCCGCGCCGCTGCGGCTGGTTCGATGCGGTGGCGCTACGGCGTTCGATCCGGATCAACAGCGTGTCCGGTCTTTGCGTGACCAAGCTGGACGTACTCGATGGCCTCGATACCATCCGCATCTGTGTTGGCTACCGCACCGGCGACGAGGTCAGGGACCTGCCGCCGATGGCGGCAGAAGGCTACGACGATTGCGTGCCGGTCTATGAGGATATGCCGGGGTGGAAAACGTCTACCGTCGGCATCACCCGCCACCAGGAGCTGCCGGAGAATGCGCGCGCCTACCTGAGCCGCATCGAGGAGATCGTGGAGACACCCGTCGACATGATCTCCACCGGACCCGATCGCTCAGAGACTATCGTCGTCCGCGACCCCTTCGACTGAGCCGTAACCGAGCCGCCTGACCATGGGTGCCAGGCTTTCGATCGCCTCCGACATGGGCTCCGCATAGCGCCGCCAGCGTCCGATCGCACGGCGGTAGATCGGCTCACTGACCTGGGTGGAACTCGGGGTCGAGATATGGCTGCCGGCCAGCTCGCTGCGGTAATCCAGCACGGCGTCATCCCAGGGCAGCTCGAGGAAATCCAGTGCGCCGCCCACGATCGCGGCCGGGTCCGTGACCAGTTCCTCATATCGCACCCGATGGGCATGCAGGGGCCAGCGCTCCAGGGTGTCAAGACCCAGCCCCATCACCTCCCGGTAGTACTCGACGGTGAGTTCCAGGTCGAGAAAGTGCGCCATCGCTGCGTTGAGGCTGAAACTCTGCATAAAACAGCTCAGACAGACGTCACGTGGGTCGCGGATGGCGAACAGGACGCGTGCGTCCGGGAAGATGCGGCCGATCAGCGGCAGAAACACCGTGTTCAGCGGCAGTTTGTCGATGATGCGAGAGTCGGCGGGAGGCACGTCGTCCAACAGATCGGTCAGCCGCCGGCGATAGGCCTGGCGGTAAAGTCCCGCCTGGTCGGGTTCCAGCGTCGCCAGTCGCTCGAGGCCGTCCGGCGGCAGCACGAAGTCCCGCTGCAGGTCGATCAGGGTCTCCTGTTCCTCGATGCTGATCAGCTGTGGGTGGGCGCCCAGCATGCGGTCGAGCAGGGTCGTGCCGGAGCGCGGGAAACCCATCAGGAAGATCGGTGGCGGGTAGCCCTCGTCCGTCTCTGCCGGTGTCCCATCCAGGCGTCCATCACGCAGATAATCGCCGATCCGCCGTACCGCCGGCAGGGCATATGGCCCCTCGGAGATGCTGTAGGCGGCATGATAATCCCGGGCCTGGAGCCGATTGGCCTGGACAAAGGTGGTGAACGCCGCTTCGGGTTCGCCGGTCCGGTCCAGCGCTGAGCCCAGCAGCTGTCGCAGGATGATCTCGTGATTCCGGACCAGATCTTCCCGGGCCAGCGCCGACTCCAGCCGCTCACGGGCGGCCAAGGCTTCGCCCTGTCTGATCTCGGTCCTGGCCAAAACCATGGTCGCCAGCACGCTTCCGGCATCCAGCTCGAGGGCACGGTGGGCCGCTTCCGCCGCCGCCACCGGTTGATGCAGGGATTCGCGAATCTGGGCCAGGCTGGCCCAGGCCTCTGGCTGATCCGGCTCCAGTGACGTGATCCGTTCCTGGCTTTCGAGCGCCGCCTGATAGTCGCCCAGCTGCTGCTGGATCAGGACCAGGGTGTGCCAGGCGGCGACGAAGGTGGGGTGCCGCTTGAGCGCCCGACGCAGATAGGCGGCTCCGGCGGCGGGATCGCCGCTCTTGCGGCAGGCAATGGCAAGATTGTTGAGCAGCTCCGGGCGGTCGGGTCTCAGCGCGTTGGCGCGTTCGAGCAGGTGCCTGGCCTCGCTGACATCCCCGTGCATGCCCTCGATGAGTCCCAGCAATTCGAGTGCCGTGACCGCGTTCGGATCCGCCGACAGCACCTCCCGGCAGGTGGCCGCCGCCGCCTCCGGTTTGCCGGCGCGGAATTCGGCGATGGCTCGCCCCATGGCCTCATTGGGCGGAGCGGGCTTCATCGGGCGGAGCAGGCTTTGTTGGACGGAGCGGGCTTCATCGGGCTTCGTGGGCTTCACCGGGTCGGATGGGTGTCGGCACAGGCCGGATAGTCGCGGTGTGTCCCGAGCTTACCAGACCCTTGCAGCCGTCCCGCAGACGCGGAGGATCCGATTGACCGGCGGTCCGCTCATGCTATCCTTCGCCGGCGGTCGATACGCTCATCGGCCGACAGGCCCCGGACGGGATAATATGGCGAAGATGACGGGCTACGGTTCTGGCTGGAGATTACTTGTCCGCCGCTGGGCGGCAGTGGCCGCCGTGGCTGTCCTCTGCAGCTATCTCGGTCTGCTGCAACACGCCGTCAGCCACGATGGCCAGGTCGGGGAGTCCCCCTGCGTCCTGTGCGCGGTGGGCGATCAACCCGGCGTCTCCGCCAATGTCTGCCCGGCCGTGCATTTTCACGCCGTCTCCGATACCGCGCCATGCGCTGTCCCGGAAGCTGTTGCCGGGGCCGTTATCCTCACATCGCCCGCCCGCGGACCCCCGCCACTCGCCTGATTATCCGACTTTTTTCCAGCGACCCGATGCGCCTCGGCGCGGGGTCGTCGTTCCGGACTCTTGCGAGGTATGAGCGATGCGTCATTTATTCCTGTTCTGTGCGGCCGCGGGGCTGGCCACGGTGGCTCCGGCCGCCGCACAAGGCCTGTTCAGCGGCAATGAATTCAACCCGTCCATCAGTCTGATCCTGGATGGTCAGTTTTCCAGCTATTCCAACGATCCCGAAGATTACGGTTTATCGGGCTTCCTGCTCGACGAAGAGGCCGGACTGACGGCCGAAGGCTTCTCCCTGGACGAGACGGAGCTGGTGGCCAGCGGCAACGTCGATGACTGGTTCTACGGCTACGCCGACGTGGTGTTCAAGGACACCGAGGGCGAGACCGAAGTCGAGCTGGAAGAGGCTTACTTCGAGACCATGTCCCTGCCCGCCGGATTCACGCTCAAGGGCGGGAAATTCCTGTCGGCCGTGGGTTACAACAATCGTTTCCATCCTCACAGCTGGGACTTCTCCGACGAGCCCCTGGTCTATCGCGCCATGTTCGGCAAGGCCCTGACGGACAAGGGCGCGCAGCTGCGGTGGGTGGCGCCGGTGGATCTGTTCCTGGAGTTGGGAGCCGAGGCCATGGCGGGCGACAGCTTCCCCTCGGCCGGCGGTGCGAATGACGGGGTCGGGGCCGGCAGCGCCTTCGTCAAACTCGGCGGCGATCTCAACGCCAGCAACAGCTGGAAGACCGGCTTCTCCTGGTACCGCTATGATGTGGACGGACGGGGCGCGGAGATCGATGACGGCAACATGATCTTCGACGGCGACGGCAACGATATCTATATCGGCGAATTCGTCTGGAGGTGGTCGCCGGACGGCAACCCCCGGGAACGGAACTTCAAGTTCCAGACCGAGTACTTCTACCGGGACGAGGATGGCCGGACCGATGTCGAGACCACGACGGTCAGCGAGAGCGGACGCTACGATCTCGATCAGAAAGGCTTCTACGCCCAGGCGGTCTATCAGTTCCGCCCGCGCTGGCGGATTGGCCTGCGATACGACTGGCTGTCGGCGGACAATTCCCTGAGCGGGATCACGGTCCCCAATCCGCTGGATGACGATGGACGCGATCCCAAGCGCTACACCGTGATGGCCGATTACTCGCGCAGCGAATTCAGCCGCCTGCGGCTGCAATACGCCCGGGACGAATCGTCGTCCGACTCGGACAACCAGATCGTGCTCCAGTATGTGATGAGCATCGGCGCCCACGGCGCACACCAGTTCTGAGGCGCGGCCGATGAGATCCTTGCGAATCCTGCTGCTTTCCGGCGCTCTCCTCCTGCTGGCATCGCTGGCGGCGACCGCTGCCGACACGCTCCGGGTATTCGCCTGCGAGCCCGAATGGGCGGCGCTGGCGTCGGAACTCGGTGGCGAGCGGGTGGATGTCTACAGCGCCACCACCGGGATGCAGGACGTCCACTATATCCAGGCGCGGCCCAGCCTGATCGCCCGCTATCGTCGTGCCGACCTGGTGATCTGCACCGG
>JBATKC010000052.1:0-2195 GCA_049669065.1 Gammaproteobacteria bacterium | reverse complement strand
AGGGTCGCCTGTGGACGCTTCCGGCCAGGGTCTATGCAGGCCCGATCGAGCTCTACGCCGGCAAGGATCTGCCACGGGATCGGCTCGTCGGGCGCCTGCGGCAGCTGGGCTACCGGGAAGCCAGTGGCGGCCAGATCGAAAGCGCCGCCTTCTGGGCGACCGGGCGGAGTCTGCGGATCCGCACCCGGGGCTTCCGCTTCTGGGATGGTGACGAACCGGCGCGTACCGTCCAGCTCGATTTTGACGGGCGCGTGATCCGGCGCATCCGCGATGCGGGGGGCCAGGACGTGCCGGTGATGCGGCTCGACCCGATGGAGATCGGCAGTATCTTCCCGGTCCACGGCGAGGACCGTCTGGTGATCGCGCCGGATGCGATTCCGGAGACCCTGAGCGCCGCGCTGATAGCGGTCGAGGACCGCAAGTTTATGCGCCACCACGGTCTCGATCCGGAAGCGATCGCGCGCGCAGCCTGGGCCAACGTGCGCGCCGGGCGGGTGCGTCAGGGCGGCAGTACGCTGACCCAGCAGCTGGTAAAGAGCTACTTCCTCGACAACCGGCGCACCTTCCGTCGTAAGACACGGGAAGCGGTGATGGCGCTGTGGGTCGAGACCATCTACGACAAACAGGAGATCCTCACCGCTTATGTCAACGAGATCTATCTGGGTCAGGACGGACGCCGCGCGGTGCATGGCTTCGGTCTGGCCAGCCGATTCTATTTTGGCCGCCCGCTGGGCGAACTGGCGCTCCACGAACAAGCGCTGCTGGTGGCGATGGTCCGCGGCCCCTCGTATTACAACCCCTGGCAACATCCTGACCGGGCCCGCGAGCGGCGCGATCTGGTACTACGGTTGATGGCCGAGCAGGGCATCGTCGATGAGGCCCTTGCACAACAGGCTGCGAGCCGCCCGCTGGCCGTGCTCGCAGAGCCCGGCGGTTCGGGTTATTACCCGGCTTATCTGGACGTGGTGCGTGGACAGCTGGGTCGGGACTATGCGCCTGACGATCTGGATAGCGCCGGACTGCAGGTATTCACCGCGTTGGAACTCGCGTCACAGGAGCAGGCCGAGGCCAGTCTCGAGCGCGGTCTTGCGGCGCTGGAAAAACAGGATGCCGCGTTTGCCGGGCTCGAGGGGGCGGTCGTTGTCAGTCATCCCCGCACCGGCGAAATCCGCGCGGTGGTCGGCGGACGGCGCAGCGGTTTTGACGGTTTCAATCGGGCGCTGCTGGCCGCACGCCCGGTCGGATCGCTGATCAAGCCCGCGGTATATCTGGCCGCGATCGAGGACGGCCGCACGCTGGCGGACCTGATCGACGATGCGCCGCTGGAGATCGCGCTGGATAACGGCAGCGTATGGCGACCGGGGAATTTTTCCGGCGACGGCGAGGGTGAAGTCACCCTGGTCCGCGCGCTGGCTCAGTCGCTCAATCTGGCGACCGTCCGACTTGGCATGGAAGTGGGTCTGCCCGAGGTCATAGATGTATTGCGCCGGCTCGGTGTCCCGGGTGAGATAGCACCGTATCCCTCGCTGCTGCTTGGCGCGGTGGAGCTGACGCCGCTGGATGTGGCGGGCGTCTATACGACCATCGCCAGCGGCGGTTTCCGCACGCCGCTGCGTGCGGTACGCGCGGTGCTGGATGCCGGGGGTGTGCCGCTCAAGCGCTATCCGATCGAGTTGACCGCGGAATTCGATGCTGGCGATATCTTCCAGCTCAATCGCGGTCTGCTCCAGGTCACCGCACGGGGCAGCGGCCGCGGCGTCGCCCGTCGTCTCCCGGCGGCGTTGACCGCCGCGGGAAAAACCGGCACCTCCGATGAATTTCGCGATAGCTGGTTCGCCGGCTTTACCGGCGATAATCTGGCGGTGGTCTGGCTCGGTCGTGACGACAACACGCCGGCCGGTCTGTCCGGCTCCCGGGGTGCGCTGCCGATCTGGAGCGACCTTATGGCCGAGCTCGGCGGTCGCGGTTTTGCCCAGCTGCCGCCGCCGGGTATCGCCGAGGTCTGGATCGATTACGATGACGGCCGTCTGAGTCGCGAAGGCTGCGGCGAGGCGGTGCTGCTGGCGCTGCCGGAAGATGCGGAAATGGCGGTCAAACCAGGCTGCGCGCCATCGCGTCGCGGCTTTAAGGAACGGGTTGGCGAATGGTTACAGCGACTCAAAGACTGATGCCCGCGCTGGTGCTGGCCCTCGGCC
>JBATKC010000051.1:0-3593 GCA_049669065.1 Gammaproteobacteria bacterium | reverse complement strand
GCCTGGCGCGGGCGCCGGAGGCGGGTGGCGGCGATCCCGACCCCGATCCGGATTCAGGCGCCTTCTTCGCCCTCGAGATAGGTATAACCGCTCAGCTCGTTCTCGTAGAAACGCCGCAGTGCCTGGCTCTCCGCCAGTGTGAGCCGGCCATCACGCACGGCCCGCTCGCAGTCGCGGGCCAGGCGTGACGGCAGCTGGGCCACGTCGTATTCCATGTATCCCAGCACCTCATTGGCGGAGTCGCCGCGGATGGTCTCCTCGATCCACCAACCCCCCTCATCGTGGAGACGAATGTGGACCACGTGGGTGTCGCCGAACAGGTTGTGCAGGTCGCCGAGTGTCTCCTGATAAGCGCCCACCAGGAAGGCCGCCAGGTAATAGTCCCCGGTGCCGTCAAAAGCGTGCACCGGCAGAGTCCGCTGGATGCCATCGCTGTCGATGAAACGATCGATCTTGCCGTCCGAGTCGCAGGTGATGTCAGCCAGTACCGCGCGGCGCGTCGGCCGCTGGTCGAGACGATGGATGGGCGCGACCGGGAACAGCTGTTCGATGGCCCAGCTGTCGGGCAGGGACTGGAACACGGAGACATTGCAGAAGTAGATATCGCTGAGCACGGCCTCCAGAGCCGCGAGTTCCTCCGGGACCTGGTCCATCCTCCGGGTGTGATCGCGCACCGCCGCGCAGGTGGCCCAGAACAGGCGCTCGGCGAGGCTTCGCTCCCGCAGGCCCAGCAACCCGAGCTGGAACATCTGCATGGCCGCGGCCCGGGCGTGCTGGGCATCGTGATAGCACTCGATCAGCCGGTCGGGGGCCACATTGCGGTAGGCATCGGAGAGATCGCGCAGGGGTTGCGGCGGGGCGTCATCAGGGCCGGGCAGAACCGGCAGCTCGAACTGGTCAAGTGATGCCACGCCCAGGACATTGAAGATCAGCACGCTGGAGTAGGCGGCGATGGCGCGACCGGACTCGCTGACGATTGTCGGGTGCTCGAGCTCTCGGGCGTCGCAGACCGCAGCCACCCGGTGAACCACGTCCCGGGCGTATTCGCGGATGGTGTAGTTCATGGACGAGGGCAGGTTGGTGGCGCTGCCGTCGTAGTCCACGCCGAGGCCGCCGCCGACGTCGATGTACCGCAGCCCGGCACCCAGACTGGCCAGTTCGGCATAGACGTGGGCCAGCTCGCTGATGGTGTCCTTCACCTTGCGGATGTCATGCAGCTGGCTTCCCGGATGACAGTGGACCAGCTGCAGGCAGTCCTGCATGCCCCGGGCGGTCAGGGTGTCCAGCAGCTGCAGGATCTCGCTCACGAACAGCCCGAATTTGGATTTGGCTCCGGCGCTCTCGCGCCAGCGTCCGGCCCCTTCGCTGGACAGCTTGACCCGCACGCCGATTCGAGGCCGTACGTCATAGCGGTCGGCATATTTCAGGATCAGCTCCAGCTCGCCGGTGTTCTCCACCACCGGGATGATGGTGCGCCCCAGCTTGGCAGCGAGGATCACCGCCTTGATATAACTGTCGTCCTTGAAGCCGTTGCAGACGATCAGCCGATCATCACCCTCTTCGGTCAGGGCCATCACTGCCAGCAGTTCCGGCTTCGATCCCACTTCCAGTCCGAAGCCCATTTCCCGGCCGTAGCGATAGACCTCCTCGACCACCAGGCGCTGCTGGTTGACCTTGATCGGATAGACGGCCGCGTAGCGGCCGCGGTAGTCGTTTTCGTGGATGGCGTCGGCGAAAGCGTCACGCAGCTCGCGCAGGCGGTGGGCCAGGATATCGGAGAAACGGATCACCAGCGGCGCCTCCAGGTCCCGCGCCTTCAGTCCCTCGACCACCTCCAGCAGATCGATGAATTCGTCCCGCTGGGGATCCGGACGCACCAGCAGGTGTCCCCCTTCGCTGACCTGGAAGTAGCCCTTGCCCCAAGCCGGTATGCGATAGAGTTCGCTCGCGTCTTCGGCGCTCCAGGCCCCCTCGCGCGGGATATTGACAGCGTCGCCCTGACTGCTCATGGTGCCCTCCCCGGACAGGGGCGCAGCATAGGCCCGGCCCCACTCCAGCACAAGGCCGGCTGGTCGGGTGATGACCATCCGACATGCTATATTCCCTGGGCCCATGCGGCCGTGCGCCCGGGAGTTCGGTGTCCTGTTGACCGGAGACGTCGATGAGCGACTACCAGACCCACGCGAAATTCCCGGGCCGCATATTGATGATCGGGTGCGGCAGCATCGGCCAGGGCACCCTGCCCCTGATCCTCCGCCATATCGACATGCCGGTGGAACGCATCAGTATCATCGCGGCCGACGACGGGGGCCGGGCCGCCGCCGCGGCCTGTGGCGTCGATTATCTTTGCCAGCCGCTGGTGCCGGAGAATTACCGCGAGATCCTCGATGGCCGCCTGGGTCCCGGGGATTTCCTGCTGAACCTGTCGGTGGACGTGAGCAGCATCGACCTGATCCGCTACGCGCGGGAGCAGGGCGCACTCTATCTGGACACCTGTATCGAGCCCTGGCCGGGGGGTTACACAGATCTTAGCGTGCCCCCGGCTGGCCGGAGCAATTACGCGCTTCGCGAGAAAGCCCTCGCGCTGCGCGACCGCGACGCCCCGACGGCGGTGATCACCCATGGCGCGAATCCCGGTCTGGTCTCTCATTTCGTCAAGCAGGCGCTGCTGAACCTGGCCAGCGACCAGGGCATGGACATCACTCTGCCGGCGGATCGCACCGCCTGGTCGGAGCTGGCGGCGGCCCTTGGGGTCAAGGTCATCCATATCGCGGAACGGGACACCCAGGTGGCGGATATCCCCAAATCGGTCGGCGAGTTCGTCAATACCTGGTCCGTGGACGGCTTCATCGGCGAAGGGTTGCAGCCGGCGGAACTGGGATGGGGCAGCCACGAGCGCCATTTCCCGTCCGATGGCGGGCGCCACGAAGCGGGCTCGGGCGCCGCCATCTATCTCAACCGGCCCGGCGCCAGCACCCGGGTGCGCACATGGACACCGAGCGAAGGGCCGTTCCATGGTTTCCTGATCACCCATGGCGAGTCCATCTCCATCGCCGACTACCTGACGCTGCGCGAAGGAGATGCGGTACGCTACCGGCCGACGGTCCACTATGCCTATCATCCCTGTGACGATGCCGTGCTGTCGGTCCACGAACTGGCCGGGAAGAACTGGATCGAGCAGTCGCGCAAGCGGCTGATGATGGGGGAGATCACCGGCGGCATAGACGAACTCGGCGTATTGCTTGCGGGCCATGCGCGCAATGCCTACTGGTACGGCTCCCAGCTGTCAGTAGACCAGGCCCGGGCCCTGGCTCCGTACAACAACGCCACCAGCCTGCAGGTATGCGTGGCGGTCCTCTCTGGCATGGTCTGGGCCATGGAGAATCCCTGCCGGGGACTGGTGGAGCCGGACGAGATGGATTTCCAGCGCAACCTGGAGATCTGCCTGCCTTATCTCGGGCCCGTGGTCGGAGTCTATGGCGACTGGAATCCCCTGGCCGGCCGGGGCGAGTTGTTCGGCGAGGACCTGGACCGGGACGACCCCTGGCAGTTCAAAAACATCCGCGTCGTCTGACCGCCCGGCCCGCTTGTCC
>JBATKC010000050.1:0-3255 GCA_049669065.1 Gammaproteobacteria bacterium | reverse complement strand
CCCATGGAGCGCGCTCTGGTGCCGCGATACCGGGTAACCGGCCGCGGCAGCAGCGCCAGCGCATGCGCTCAGGGCGCGATCCAGATCTGCGACGATGACGTGTTGCACCGATTCGACCGCGCTGTCGCGCCCCAGGCCTGGCCCGAGCAAGGCCTGCAGCCAGGCCGGCAGACCGGATGGCGGTTCGATGCACGAAGGCTTTAGCAGACCTGACCCGATATCGGCGGGATCGTCCGTGGCCACGTCAGAAATGTAGTAGGCGATCACCGCATGACCCGTCAGGGCGGCGGCCAGCCCGCCTCCCTTGATCCGGGACAGGCGACGGCGCACTGCATTGATCGCGCGGATATCGAGACCGCTGGCCAAAAGCCATCGGTTAGCCCGACGCAGTGCCTCCAGATCGACGCCAGGGACCGGCGCTTCCACCAGGCTGGACGCGCCGCCCGAGACCAGACAGACCACATCGATGCCGGTCTGCATGGCGGCGACGAATTCGAGCAGTTCGGATCCGGCTGCGAGGCTGTCCTGATCCGGCAAGGGATGACCGGTCTCGCGTATCGCAAGCCTGCTATCACGCCTGAGGGCCGGATCCGCGTAGCCGCGGCGGGTGATGATCAGGCCGCGGCCGGGGCCCGCCCCGGAGGCCTGCAGCAGACCCCGGGTCATCGCGCAGGCCGATTTGCCAATCGCGACAAGATCGAAGTGCCGCTCATGCCCGGCGCGTGAAACCGCGTTCGCGGTGCAGACGGTTCCATCCACAGCCGCGAGGCCTGCGGCGAAAATCTCCAGCAACGATGCGCGGGACATTGGCCGGCCCGGGACCGGCCTACCTGCGTCGTGCGGCGGCCAGGCTGGTGACGTTCAGCTCCCGCGCCTGCTTGGCCGAATCCGCGCGGTCGGCTTCGATGCGGCGAAGATAGTCCGCGGTCACGTCTCCGGTCACGTACTGGCCGGAGAAACAGGATGTGTCGAATCGCTCGATCCGGGCGTTCTGATGGCTAACCGAGCGGATGAGATCATCCAGGGTCTGATAGATCAGCCAGTCGGCACCGATGATCTCGGCGATCTCGTCTTCGCTACGATCGTGCGCGACCAGCTCGCGCGCCGCGGGCATATCGATGCCGTACACATTGGGATAGCGGACCGGCGGCGCGGCGGAAGCGAAGTAGACCTTGCTGGCGCCGGCTTCTCTGGCCATCTCGATGATCTGACGCGAAGTCGTGCCGCGGACGATCGAATCATCGACCAACAGTACGTTCTTGCCGCGGAATTCCAGATCGATGGCGTTCAGCTTCTGACGCACCGATTTCTCGCGCATGGCCTGGCCGGGCATGATAAACGTGCGGCCGATGTAACGGTTCTTTATAAAGCCTTCACGATATTTGACGCCGAGCCGATGAGCCAGCGGCAGCGCGCTGGTCCGGCTGGTGTCCGGCACCGGGATCACGACGTCGATGTCATGGTCCGGTCGGAGCGAGAGGATACGGTCTGCGAGGGCCTCGCCCATGCGCAGACGCGCCTTGTAGACCGAAATATTGTCCATGATCGAATCGGGCCGCGCGAAGTAGACATACTCGAAGATACATGGACTGTGGCAGATCGATGCAACACACTGGTGTGTGTGCAGCGTCCCTTCCGCATCGATCAACACCGCCTCGCCCGGCTCGACGTCACGCAACATGTCAAAACCGCGCGCGTCGAGAGCCACACTCTCGGAGGCGATCATATGCTCGTCGCCGGCGGCGGAACGGCGGCGGCCAATCACCAACGGCCGGATACCGTAGGGATCGCGGAAGCCGAGGATCCCCACTTTCATGATCAACGCGGCTACTGCATAGCCCCCCTGGCAGCGTGCATGCAGCGCAGTCACCGCCGCGAACACTTCTTCAGGGCCTGGCTCGGCGCTGCTACTTGATCGTTCCAGCTCATGCGCAAGGACGTTAAGCAACACTTCCGAATCGGAACCGGTATTGAGATGCCGCCGATCCTCATTCTTGACCAGCTGAGTCAGCTGTTCCGCGTTGGTGAGATTGCCGTTATGGGCGAGGCAGATCCCGAACGGCGAATTGACGTAGAACGGCTGGGCCTCGTCCTTGGCGCTGCAGCCTGCGGTCGGATAGCGCACATGGCCGATGCCCATATGGCCAGTCAGCTTGAGCATGTGGCGCTGCTGGAACACGTCCCTGACCAGCCCATTGCGCTTGCGCATATGGAACCGGCCGTCGGCGGTGACAATGCCGGCAGCGTCCTGCCCTCGATGCTGTAACACCGTCAGCGCATCATAAAGCGCCTGGTTTACCGGTTCCCGACCCACGATCCCTACCAAACCGCACATTTCGTGACCCCTCGCCTAGCCTTCGCCCTGCGGCAACAGCGAATCAACCGCCGGCTGCACAGCCTTGTCCAGTTGTTCGATGCCGGCCTGGAAGTTCGTCAGCAGCCAGTTTGCGACCGGCTCCCCCAGCGGCACCAGCCGCGACTGCTCCCACCAGGGCTCCCGATCCAGCTCCATCAGCCGGAACACCAGCACCAGTATCCCCACCAGCAACACGCCCCGCGCTGCGCCAAATACCATCCCCAGCACCCGGTCGGTGCCGCTCAGGCCGGTCTTGGCGACGAGGATCCCAATCAGCGCGTTGAGCAGGCCGCCAGCGATCAGCACCAGCAGAAAGGTAAGCAGACGCGCAGCCCACAGCCTGAGCGCCTCCGAGTCGATCGCACCGAGCATCGGCTCGAGCAGCTGGGAAAAATTCAATGCGACCCACAAAGCCAGGATCCAGGTCACCAGGGACAGCGCCTCTTTAAAGAACCCTCGGAACAGACCGATCAGGACGGATACCAGAAAGGCAGCGACAATGATGTAGTCAATGGTCAGCATTTGTTTGCCTGAGCCGAAGCTGAGTCTACCAAAGGCCCGCTGTTCCCACCCCTGTCATTCATCGACCTGCACCACGCGACCGGGATAGCCCGCTTTGCCGAGTCGGGCCGCGAGGGCATCCGCCGCGGCTCGATCCTTGACCGGCCCCACCCGGACGCGGTGCATGGTCTTGTCATTGGCGACAAGCTGCACCTGAAAGGTGGCATAACCCGCCGCATTGAGCTCGCTGCGCAGGCGCTTCGCGTTGTCCGCGCTGGAGAAACTGCCCACCTGTACCGCCCAGCTACCGGCCGGCGGCGCCGCTTCGGGTCTGGATGGGGACGGCGCCGGTTTGGCCACAATCGGGGCCGGCTCAGCCGCCGGCTGCACCTCGACCT
>JBATKC010000049.1:0-2185 GCA_049669065.1 Gammaproteobacteria bacterium | reverse complement strand
AGCTGACCGACGCGGATCCGAATGATCCCGAATCCGGCGGCACAGAGGGCGTATTGGTCAGCGCCGTTGCCGAAGGCAGCCCGGCGGCCCAGCGCGGACTGCGTCCTGGCGACGTTATCATCGCGGTCAATCGAAGGCGCGTAGACGGGGTTGAGGCGCTGCGCGAGGTCGCGGAAGGCAGCCAGTCTCTGCTGCTCAACATCCGCCGTGGCAGCACCGCATTGTTGTTGCCGATCCGCTGATCGTCGGATCTTGATTGGTACTCTGATACGCGGGCCGGAAACGGCCCGCGTTTTTTTATCCGACCAGCATGCGCAGACCCACGACCACGAGCAACAGAGCGAATGCCCGGCGTAACTGCACCACAGGCAGACTGTGAGCCAGCCTGGCGCCCAGCGGCGCAGTAAGCACACTCGCCAGCGAGATGCCGGCGACCGCTGGCCAGTAAATATAGCCGCTGGCGAACGCCACTGGCTGCTGCAGATCGAGACCGGTGAGCACGAAGCCGGTCGCACCCGCCAGCGCGACCGGCATGGTGCACGCGGCTGCGGTGCCGACCGCCGTATGTAGCGGCACGGTGCGCCATACCAGGAACGGGACAGTCAAGACGCCACCGCCGATGCCGGCCAGGGCCGATACCGTGCCGATCACCGTGCCGGCACCGAGAAAGCCGGTCCGGCCCGGTAGCGGCCTGGACGCTCGGGGCCGGCGTCCCAGCACCATGTGTGATGCGATCGCGACGACGAAGACACCGAATGTCGCCTCGAGAAGTCGATTGTTCATCGCATCGGCCAGCGCGGCACCGAGCAGGCCGCCGGCGACGATCCCGGGGACCAGACGCCGCACTGCCGGCCACAGCACGGCACCGCGACGATGGTGAGCCCACATCGAGGAGACCGCGGTGAATACGATCACCGCCAGCGAAGAACCGATCGCAAAATGCATCCGGACCTCGGGCGGGATACCCAGCCCAGAGACGGCAAAGAACAGGTTCAGCGCCGGGACGATGACCAGCCCGCCGCCGATCCCGAACAGGCCGGCCAGGAGCCCGGAGACGGCGCCGATGAGCGGGAACAGCAAGAACGGCGACCACGGCTCGACCATAGGCTCAGGCTCCGGCCGGCGACCGCGACAAAATCGACCGCCCGACGAAAATGCCGATTGCAGCCGGCTCGCTCCACGCCATAATGAACTTCCTCGACCTGGCCCGGCACTAAGCTAGCAGATTTGCCACCGTCACTGGTTACCCCATGCGCGCCATTATCCTGATCTTGTTGTCTGCCTGTCTGACGCCTCTGGCCGCGCTCGCGGCAGATGCAGACGAAGACCGGCTCAATCTCCAGCGGGAGGCATTCATCGCCGCCCGTCCGGCGGCGGAGGCTGGCCGCTGGGCCGACGTGGAACCGTTCCTCGAGATACTCGAGGACTACCCGCTGGTGCCGGATCTGCGGGCGGCCTGGTTGCGCAAACGCCTGAGCGCGGCCACCGATGCCGAGACCGGTGCGTTCCTCGACCGCTATCCGGAGTTGGGCTTTGCGCGTGGCTTACGTCTCGCCTGGGCGCGTTCGCTGACCGAGCGGCGCCAGTGGGACAGTTATCTGGCCGTCTACGAAGACCATTACGCCGGCAAGAAAGACACCGAGCTCGATTGCCTCGCGCTGAGAGCGCGCATCAATACCGGGCGCAGCGCAGGCGTGGCGGATGCAGCTTTGGCGATCTGGCTTCATCCGTACAGCCGCCCGAGCGAATGCGATCCGGTGTTCGCCTATCTCCGGGACGGGGGCCGGATCACCGACGCGCGTCTGCGCGAGCGCATCGATCTGGCGCTGCGGGCCGGCCAGATACCGTTGGCCCGTTACCTGGCCAGACCGCTGCCAGCTGCAGACCTGGCGCGGATCGACCGCTGGGCAAAGATGCGCGCCAACCCCGAGCGGGAACTGCAGCGAGCGCAACAATCCCCGATGACGGCCGCAGACATCGAACGCTTCGACTATGGGCTCAGGCGGCTGGCCGCGCTGGATCCCGAAGCAGCGCAAGCACGATGGCGCGAGTTCGCGCAGCGTGCGGATGCCGCTGGCGGCTTCTCACCGGATCAGCAGCTGGAGCTGGAACGGCGGATCGCGCTGGGGCTGGCGCGGAACTTTCTTCCCGGCGGCCGTGAGGCCATAGACGCACAGGCAGGACG
>JBATKC010000048.1:0-2086 GCA_049669065.1 Gammaproteobacteria bacterium | reverse complement strand
GAAAGTCCTCGTTATCCAGCCCTCGATCGTTTCGCGCACGGCGTCGGGTGTCTCGGTGAGCGGCCAGTGGTTTGCTTCCAGCATGGCGACCTCGCTGTGCGGAAAACGCGCCGCCTCGGTGCGGTTCGTTTCGAGATCCGCAAGCGTCGTGCCACCGGAGATCAACACCTGCACCGGGACGTCGATACCCGCGGGGTCGGGCAGCGGGCTGACCGTCGCAAGCCCCTGTCGAAGATAGTTGCCCGTGGGCATGTGACGCAGGATGGGGCCGAGTGCGCCGTAGCGTTTCGATATTTCCTCAAGTGATTCGGAGCCCGCGATCGCCCGGCGGGTTTCCTCGTCCAGCTCGCGCAGGTCACGATCGATGATGTGGCGCCGGTGCACGCCGATGGCGTTCAGCGCGCGGATCACACCGGCCAATGCCTCGAACAACCATCGATAGCGACGCATGACGCGCTGGATGCCCTGTAGCGCGCCCTGGAAGACCGGGTCGATGAGCACGAGCCCGCGCACTCGTTCGGGATGCAGGTGTGCGAAGTGCACAGCAATCTGCGCGCCGAGGCTGTGGCCGACGACCACGGCTCCCGCTGCACTCTCGGCATCGAGCATATCCGCCAGGTCAGCGCACCAGATCGACATGCGCAATTTCCTGCGGGTCATCGACGCGCCGTTTCCGCGCATGTCCGGGAAGATTACATTCCACCTCCTGGTCAGCGTCGTGTTCTCGACGAACTCCGACCAGCGAGTGTGATTGCTCGCGGCGCCGTGGATGAGGAGCAGGAACCGCTCACCCTGCGAATCGGCGCGCCGCAGCCAGTAGGCAAGCTCCAGGCCGTCGGTCGTGGAGGGCGTGTGTTGTGCGACCGGTTCGATCGGGGGTCTACCTTCAGTCGAGCAGCTCGGTGAATTCGATGCGGATGGTCCGGCGCAGCATGATGCACGCCCCGTTGTCGGCGATAACTCTATACCTTATTCAACGGCAGGGCTGACAGGAACTGGATTTACCAGTGAGAATGGTGTCAGGTCTAATTCTTGCCATTTTGCATTGTCGTCAGCTGATGCAAAAACAAAAATAAACCTGGCACCTTTTTGGACGACCAGAAAGCGGGGCGTCCGGTCCCAGCGCGGAGGACGGTGCCGGAGGTGACTGGATGCTTATCAACTGGACTGCCTGGCCCTAAGGCGGCGGATCGGCACACGAAGCACTGACGGTGCGGGAGCCTCGCTCAGGTACGCAACTCGGCGCCAGCACGGTTTGATTATGAAGTGACCTCCGGCCCCCTGATCCCGCGGCACGAATTCACGTAAAGTAGATCCCTGGCCCAGCCAAAATCAAACCGGAGCATTCCCAGTGTCCAGATTCCTTACCCGACCCATGCTCGTCGTCGCCCTGATCCTCTCCGTTGCCGCCTGCAGCCAGGAGGAGCCCACAGCGACCGCTGCGGCGCCCGAGACGGCCGGCACCAGCCAGATGGCCTCCAGTCCACACCCGAAACCGACCGAGGGAGCCGCGGACATCGACCTGTCGGGGATCATGAAGGCGGAAGGCGGCCAGACCGTCGCCGAGGTATTCGCTGCCAGGGATCAGCTCGAGGGCAAGACCGTCGTGGTCCGTGCCAAGGTGGTCAAGACCAATGCCAAGATCATGGGCAAGAACTGGCTCCACGTCCGCGACGGCTCCGGCGAAGACGGCACCAACGACCTGACCGTCACCACTACGGGCGTACTGCCGGAAGCCGGCGATACGGTGCTAGTCACTGGCTCACTGGGTCTGAACAGGGACTTCGGAATGAATTACCAGTACCCCGTCATCGTCGAGGATGCCCAGGTGACAGTCGAGGCCACCGCCGAATAGAAGCCTGCGTGGATAAGAAGAACAAAGAGGATACCGCAAGTACGTTAAGCGAATCGCAGTGGGCCTGGCGCACCGGGGCCCGGTTGACTGCGGGGATCAGGGGCGGCTGAGAGGGAAGCATTTCCGGCCAGAAGTTCAAGAAATTTCGCCGTATCGGGTGCGGTGAACGGACGGGATCGTCGCGTTGCCGTCACACGGCACCGCTCGGGGCTGGATCAATCGGCGCTACGG
>JBATKC010000047.1:0-5255 GCA_049669065.1 Gammaproteobacteria bacterium | reverse complement strand
GCTACCGGTGGGCGCGCTGACCGCCCTGCTCGGCGTACCGCTGTTTTTGTTGCTGGTCAGTCGTCAGCGCGCGTTACGCTGATCGCGGGTGCGACTCAGGAGTTGGCGCAACGCACCAGATCGCGGCCGTCCGCCTTGGCGCGATAGAGCTGGACATCGGCTTCAGCGATCAGCTTTTCGCCCAGCGACTTCAGATCGGTCACGCCGCTTTCGGGCCGCACTGAGGCAACACCGACCGACACGGTGACCACGACCTCCTGATCGGGGCCGAAACAGATCGGGCTGGCGGCGACTGACCGACGGATCCGCTCGGACAGGCCGATCGCTTCTTCAGACCGAGTGTCTGGCAAGAGCAGCGCGAACTCTTCTCCCCCATAGCGGGCGGCCACGTCGCTGGCACGGACCTCCATCTCGATCCGATCCGCGATTTCGCGCAACACCCGATCGCCGGCCAGATGGCCGTGGTTGTCATTTACGGCCTTGAAATGATCCACGTCGACCAGCACACAGGTCAGCTCATTCTCGGCGCGTTGGGCCCGGGCCAGTTCCTCGGCCAGTCGGCTCTGCAGATAGCGGCGGTTGCTGAGACCCGTCAGCACGTCGGTCAGACCGCTGCGCACCAGGCGCGCGCGGTTGATCGCATTCTCAAGACATACTGCGGTCACGTTGGCCAGATGATCGAGGAAATCGGTACCGTGGTGACGGGTAAAGCGACGATCGTCTGTACTGCCGAAATTCAACGCCCCGAGCAGCTGTTGCTGGCGCCTTAGCGGCAGGATGGCGAGCGAGGTCAGACCTTGCCGACCCGGAAACAACAGCTGATGATCGGCGCCGATATACGGGCCGAGCCACGGTTTGTAGAGCGTCGCGAACTGCGGCGCCATCCCCGCCAGCGTGTCGACAAACAGCACCTCGGGCCGGCTCTCCGTATCGAACTTCTCGCTGTGCGCCAGGTGCCTCACTTCGTGCTGAGGGTCGACCAGGACCAGGCTCACGGCATCGAGCCCATGGGACTCGCGCAATCCATCGACGATCTGATCAAACAGCGCGACCAGCGATTCCGACTGCAACAGGCACAACTCCCGTGACTGGGCTCGCTTGAGGATGCTGGTGTTGTCCGCGGCCTCCCGCCGCAGGATCGCGATCTGTTCGCGCAGACGTCGCGCTTCGGTTTCCGGATCCGCCATTTCCTGTTTCCTCCGGCTCGCCCGCTGATCGCCGCTCAGCGCAAGAACAATCGATAGAGCAGATTTTGCAGCCAGCCGCCATGCGGTGCATACAGCACCTTGGCCGTATTGATCAGCGGACGCGACAGCACTGCCTTGTGATGGGAGAAGGTGAGAAACCCTTCATAGGCGTGATAATGACCCATACCCGAGTCACCGATGCCACCGACGGGCAGATCTTCGGCGATAAAATGGGTGATCGCATCATTGACGCACACGCCGCCGGAGTGCGTCGCATCCAGCACCCGCTGGCTGCGTTTGCGATCGCGGTCGAACAGATTGATCGCCAACGGGCGCGGCCGGCTGTTGATATATGCCAGCGCCTCGTCGAGGGTCCGATAGGGCACGATGGGGAGGATCGGCCCGAAGATCTCTTCGCGCATGACCCGCATCTCCGGTTGCGCCCCCCGGATCAGGTGGATCGGCATCCGGCGCGTGGCGGTCTCCACCTCGGTGCCGTCCGGATAGAGCACGATGATCTCGGCTCCGCCGGCCCGCGCCTCTTCCAGATAGCCCTGCAGCCGCGACCACTGCCGCTCGTTGACCACGCTGGTGTAATCGTCATTGCGCAGCAGGTCGGGGTACATCGCCTCAAACGCGGCGCTGAACTCACGCACGAATTCATCGACCCGCTGCTCCGGACACAACACATAGTCTGGCGCCACACAGGTCTGGCCGGCATTGAGCGCCTTGCCAAAACAGATCCGCTCGGCCGCCATCTTCATCGGGACGTCCGGCGCGATCAGGGTCGGTGATTTGCCGCCCAGCTCGAGGGTCACCGGTGTCAGGTTCTCCGCCGCCGCCCGCATTACTTCCTTGCCGATCGCGGTGGATCCGGTAAACAGCAGATGGTCGAAGGGCAGCGCGGAGAAGGCGCGGCCTGCATCGACCTCGCCGAGGACCACACCGACCTGGTCCTCGTCAAAGGCATCGGCGAGCATCGTGCGCATCAGCTCTGCCGTAGCCGGCGCCGATTCCGACATCTTGAGCATGACCCGGTTACCGGCCGCCAGCGCACAGGTCAGCGGTCCGATGGCCAGGAACACCGGATAATTCCACGGCACGATGACCCCGATGACGCCCTTGGGCTGATACATCACCCGACAGCGGGTCGTCGCCAGCAACAGCCCGGCCTGGCGCCGGGAGGGGCGCATCCAGCCTCTGAGGTGACGCCGGGCATAGCGGATCCCCTGTACCGAGCCGAGCAGCTCGGCCAGGGTCTCGTGGCGCGAACGGCCGCCAAAATCCTGCCGCACGGCCTCGGCGAACGCGTCCCGATGCGCGATCAGCGAATCTTTCAGGCGGGCCAGATCGGCCCGACGCCTTCTGGCGTCCGGCATCGGCACGGCTTCGAAGGCTGCGCGCTGCGCGCGGAACATCGCATGCATGCGCTCGATTTCATGTTGTTCGTGAATGCTGGATGGCTCGGCAGCCATTGCTGATCTCCGCTTACACGTCTTGCCTTGACTATAAAGCCCGGCCGGGGCTTTATCCAGACACGGGCAGAGCTGCTACCGGCTGGTCTATCATGGGTCCGTCAGCTCAGTTCAACAGACGTCCGCACTAGGGGGGCAGGGATGAAAGCAAGAGCCGCCGTGGCCTGGGAGGCCGGTAAGCCGCTGGAGATCGAAGAGGTCGATGTAGAGGGGCCGAAGGCGGGCGAGGTGCTGGTCCAGATCGTCGCCACCGGGGTCTGCCATACGGACGCGTTCACGCTTTCCGGTGAGGATCCCGAGGGTCTGTTCCCGGCCATCCTCGGTCACGAAGGCGGCGGTATCGTGGTCGAGGTGGGAGACGGTGTCAGCAGCGTGAAACCGGGTGATCACGTGATCCCGCTGTATACGCCGGAGTGCGGCACATGCTCTTTCTGTACCTCGGGCCTGACCAATCTTTGTCAGGCCATCCGGGTGACCCAGGGCCAGGGTCTGATGCCGGATGGCAGTTCGCGTTTCTCGATCGCCGGCAAGCCGCTGTTCCACTATATGGGCACATCCACGTTCTCCGAGTACACGGTGCTGCCCGAGATCTCGCTGGCCAGGATCAATCCACAGGCACCGTTGGACAAGGTCTGTCTGCTCGGCTGCGGCATCACCACCGGTATCGGGGCTGTGTTGCACACGGCCAAGGTCCGGCCCGGCGCGTCGGTGGCCGTTTTTGGTCTCGGCGGCATCGGGCTGTCGGTGATCCAGGGCGCGACGATGGCCAAGGCCGAGCGCATCATCGGTGTCGATCTCAATCCGGACAAGTTCCCGATGGCGATGGCGATGGGCGCGACCGACACCGTCAATCCGGCCGATCATTCGGCGCCCATCCAGGATGTACTCGTCGAGATGACCGGCGGCGGCGTCGATTACTCGTTCGAATGCATCGGCAACACAAACGTGATGCGTGCGGCCCTGGAGTGTTGCCACAAGGGCTGGGGCGAGTCGACCATTATCGGCGTGGCCGGCGCCGGTCAGGAGATCAGCACCAGACCGTTTCAACTGGTCACGGGCCGGGTCTGGCGAGGCACCGCCTTCGGTGGCGTCAAGGGCCGCAGCCAGCTGCCTGGCATGGTGGATCAGTATCTGTCCGGTCAGATCAAGGTGGACGAGATGATCACGCATCGTTTCCCGCTGGCGCAGATCAACGAGGCTTTCGACGTGATGCACGAAGGCAAGAGCATCCGCTCCGTCATCGACTTTTGAGAGCATGAGCGAAGCCACGGTTGAGATTAGGGCGCGGCACCGCAGCTTCGGCGGCGACCTGCTATTTTGCGCGCACCACTCTGCAGTCTGCGACGGCCGCATGCGCTTTGCTGTCTATCTGCCGCCCTCCGCCGGCAGCGGACGGGTACCGGTATTGTTCTGGCTTTCCGGTCTGACCTGTAGCGAAGAGAACTTTGTTGCCAAGGCCGGCGCGCAGGCCCATGCGGCACGGCTGGGCATGGCCCTGGTGGTGCCGGACACCAGCCCCAGAGACACCGGCATCGCGGGCGAAGACGACAGTTGGGATCTGGGCAGCGGCGCGGGTTTTTATGTCGACGCCACCGCGGAGCCCTGGGCACGCCATTACCAGATGCAGCGCTATGTCAACGAAGAGCTGCCGGCGCTGGTCGCTGAGACGTTCCCGATCGACATCGGGCGCGCGTCGATCAGCGGTCACTCCATGGGCGGCCACGGCGCACTGGTCAGCGCCTTGCGCCATCCCGACCGTTACGTCTCGGTATCTGCCTTCTCTCCCATCTGTTCGCCGCTGAATTGCCCCTGGGGCGAGAAAGCGCTCGGCGCTTATCTGGGAGCGCGCGGCGAGGCGTGGCAAAGCTATGATGCCTGCGCCCTGATCGCGGCGGCTGAGCGGCCGGGCGAGTTGCTGGTGGATCAGGGCAGCGATGACGAGTTTCTCTCGACCCAGCTGAAACCGGAATTGCTCGAAGCGGCCTGCCGCGACGCCGGCTGGTCGCTGACGCTCAGACACCAGACCGGCTACGACCACAGCTATTACTTCGTCGCCACCTTTATCGGCGACCATATGGACTGGCACGCGCGCCGCCTCGGCTGTGCCAGCCCCTGATCTCACAGCACGCAGCCGCATGAAACCACAGCAAACCGAACCGGGTCCCCGGTCATGACCGGAGCAGTCATCGCGTCGAGTTCACAGCTGGCCGCGGATGCCGGGGCCGAGGTCGCGCGCGCCGGCGGCAATGCGGTAGATGCCGCCGTCGCGGCCTGTCTGGTATCGATGACTGCCGAGCCTGGCGTCTGCTCGCTGGGGGCGAGCGGATTCGTCACCGTGTGGGCGCCCGATGGCCGGCCGCTGACGATCGACGGGTATTCCGAGATGCCGGGCCGCGGCCTGGCCCCGGAGCGGATGGGTCAGGGCGCATGGGAAGTGGAGCTGGATTACGGCGGTGGCATGCGGACTATCGTCGGACCCGGCTCGGTGGCCGTGCCCGGCGGCATCGCCGCCCTGGGTCACGCTTGCGAACGCTATGGTCAGCTGCCGTGGCGTGAAGTCGTCGAGCCGGCCCGGGCCATCGCCGAGCGCGGT
>JBATKC010000046.1:0-3008 GCA_049669065.1 Gammaproteobacteria bacterium | reverse complement strand
ATGCGCGCCTGAGGGCGCTACATCTGGCGTCCGCTGCCCCGGGTCACCAGCTTCATCAGGCGGGTCGCGAAGCGGCTCAGATTCTGCGCGAGCCCCGCCATCCTGGTCGGCCGGTTCCAGCTCATCTGCACCATGCGCCGTGGGCCCGCATAGCGCACATAGCCGTGATAGGAATGATCGCAGCGTCTGAAGGCGGTCAGTGATCCGGCCAGCGGCGGGATCTGCCTGGCGTAGTCCTCGATGTCATCCTTGGAGCGCAGGATGCGCAGCTGTCCGCCGTCGCCCTCCCAGCCCTGGTTGAAATACACCAGCACCGTGATCAGCTTGCTCCAGTGATCGGTATGGATGTTGCCGTCACTGAGCTCCGAGAAGGTCCTGACGGTGACGGTGGTCGTGCAGTCGGTCAGATCGACACCGAATTTCTCACCCAATGCCTTACACATCGCCGGGCTGGTCAGCTGCTCGATAAAGGCATCGAACACCGGCCCATGGGGATAACTCTCGTAGTCCTTGTTGCCGGCGCTCGGTATCTGCGGATAGTCGCGATTGATCGCGTCCACAACTTCCGGGTCGAGGAAGCCGGGGACCAGCAGATGGTCATACGGGTCGCGCTGCAGCGGCGCCGCGGCCAGCTTGTCGACGTTGAGGAGATGATCCGGCGCCGCTAGCGGCGCAGAGACGGCTGAAGAAATGGCGCTGTTCATGATTAGCCTGCCGGGTTTTACTGATCGGGCCAAACGGAGGACAATATCGCGTTACCGACGACCATCGCCCGGCCATCCGGGCCCTCAGGGGCGGCAAGGCCCCGGGGCCGCCCGGGCAGCCGTGCAGGTCGGATTGCAGAGGTCAGGATAGCCATGTTTCAGTCGATCTGGAAGAAGTTCTCACGCCAGGCAGTGCTCAGCGCGGTGTTTTTCCTCCCCTACGAGAAGCGCCGCAAGGTCGAGCGCTGGATCCGCGGGCGCTGGGAATCCAACAAAATAGCGGAGGCCGACTGGATCCTCGCCTCCTGGGGCAAAAGCGGGCGCACCTGGCTTCGCGTCATGTTGTCCCGTTTCTACCAGGTCCGGTTTGATCTGCCAGAAGGCATGCTGATCGGCTTCGACAATATGCACAAACGCAATCCAGGCGCGCCGCGGGTGTTTTTTACTCATGGCAACTATCTCAAGGACTACACCGGCCACACCGAGGACAAGCGCGATTTTTATGGCAAGAAGATCGTATTGCTGGTGCGCGACCCGCGCGATGTGGCGGTGTCACAGTTCTTCCAGTGGAAATACCGCATGCGGCCGCGCAAAAAACGCCTCAACGATTACCCGGAGCACGGCAGCGAGATCTCGATGTACGACTTCATGATGCATCGTCAGCAGGGCATGCCGAGGATCGTCGAATATTTCAACGGCTGGGCCGAGGATGTCGAGCGTCTGCCGGATATGCTGATCGTGCGCTACGAGGACATGAAGGCGCGCACCGCCGAGACGCTAAAGCGGATCGTCGAATTCACCGGTACGCCGGGCAGCGACGAACAGGTGCAGACCGCGGTCGACTATGCCGCCTACGAGAACATGAAGAAGCTGGAGGAGAAGCGCGCTTTCAAGCTCTCCGGTGGGCGCATGAAACCCGGCGATGCCAGCAACCCGGACTCGTTCAAAGTGCGGCGGGGCAAAGTCGGCGGCTATCGGGACTACTACACGGATGAACAGATCGCGGCCATCGACACGTATATGACCGAGCATCTGTCGCCGCTGTTCGGCTACGTCGCAGATCCTCTCGCCGAGCCTGCCCCGACAGGCACCCAGGCTGCCGGTTAGACAGCTGCGCTGATCTGCGCGCGCCCTGCCGAGAGCCGGCTCAGGCCGCCAGCGGCGGTGTGCGCTTGACCAGCTCCAGCGCGTCATGACGGAGATGATTCTTGCTCATCTCCTCGCGCAGCATGTCCTCGGTGATGATGTTCTTCTCCAGGCATTCACGCACCAGGCCAAAAAAGAAGCGCTCTTGTCCGGGATCCGGATGGGCCTTGTAATGGCCGGCCAGTCCGTAATCACCGAAAAGCGCCCGGCGCGCGCGCCGGATCCAGTGCCGCGGCGGGAACAGCTGGAAGGTGTCTGCCTGGCGATAATCTACCGGTAATCCGGTCTTCCATGGCTGGGTCTTGCGCTTGGTGTTGTGCAGCAGCCGGGTGTTCTCGTCCAGATGATCGAAGTCATTCCAGGATTCCTCGAAGAAGCCGATGCTGTCCGGATCTTCCAGTTTGAGGCACACCCAGTCCATGTAGTCGCGACTGAAGTCGAACATCGCATTGAACTGCTCTTCGACTTTCCAGTGCTTGAGTCTGGCGCAATCCAGCAGCATCACGCTGCTCGCCATGCAGCCGCGTTTGCCCTTGGAACCTGACTTGGGCCGGCACATGATCGCCGAGCCCTGCATGTCCCGGTTGAGCAAGTCCCAGACATCGCCGACGGCGAAGACGTCCGGGTCGACGACCACGGCACGCCCCTGATAATCCATCAATTGCGGCGGCATAAAGCGCAGCGGCGTGAAGGATTGCAGATCGTCGTTGAGCCAGGCGCGCTTGTCGCCGTCACGCAGGTACAACTCGCCCTCGCGCCGGTGCATAAACGGATAGTCACGGGTGTGGATGAACTCGACGTCGAATTCGCCGGCGTGATCCGAATTGCGCTCGAAGGAATACTTGCTCACCACAGCGCCCAGCCACTGTTTGTGGTTGGTGTGGATGAATACGGTGGGTCTGCTGCTTTCCATGACGGGCCCCTGTCCTGATATGCCTGGAAAAGGCCTCTATTTTCACCTCTTGGCTGCTGAAAATCTATTCGCCCCCCAGCCGGCCGGTCACGGGACGCCGGCGTTGGAGCGTCATATACACTTGCGACCAGCGGAGGGCGGCGCCGGACCCGGCGGCCGCCAGCGAAGATCAATACGCTGAGGTGGCTATCGATGCTTGAGAAAATCCGGATCCCGCTGAGCCTGTTGTGCGGCCTGGTGTGCGC
>JBATKC010000045.1:0-3252 GCA_049669065.1 Gammaproteobacteria bacterium | reverse complement strand
CGTGTTTTCCACCATCACATCGCGACTCGCCCGCCCTGGCGCCGCCGCCATGCCCGCAGCACGCAGGCGCCACGCCGTCACAATATGGTGTCGTTGATTATCGATGGCCTGCCGCGCCCCGGCCCGGATGCGATGGCGCTCGGTCGTCAGGCCTGGGAGGCGGCCCGACATGCTACGCTCGATGCGCTGAGTCGGCCGCTGCGTGATGGCCGGATAAGGCTGGACGCGGTGTCGGCGTAAAGCAGAGGGACGGAGCAATGTTGACCGATTTCGGCCGCGGCTATCGATACGGATTGAGCGGATTGTCGTGGCTCGGCCGGCGTGACGTCCGCGGATTGGTCATCGTGCCGTTGCTGATCAACGTGGTGGTCTTCTCCGTCGGCATGGTCTGGCTGGTGGGCGCCATCGAAGGGCTGCAGCTGATGCTGACAGGCTGGCTGCCGGACTGGCTCGACTGGCTGAGCTGGTTGCTGTGGCCGCTGGCGCTGGCCGCGGTGCTGGTGATCGTTTGGAGCGGTTTCACCATGGTCGCGAACCTGATCGGATCGCCGTTTAACGGCTTGCTGGCGGAACGGGTGCAGAAGAGCCATCGACCGGATCTCGTCATCAATCCGCTGCCCTTGTGGCAGGAGGTAGTCAGGGCGCCGCTGGTGGAGTTGCGCAAGCTGGCGTATTTCGTACTGCTTGCGTTACCGGTGTTGTTGATCGTATTGATCCCGGGTCTCAACGTCCTCGCGCCGGCGGTCTGGGCCGCGTACGGCGCATGGATCCTGGCGCTGGAATATTGCGAATACCCGCTCGGCAATGCAGGCCACGGATTCGCCGCAGCCCGGCGGCAACTGCGCGGCTGCCGTGGACTCGCTCTGGGCTTCGGTGCCGGTGTGATGACGATGACGGTGATCCCCGGGCTGAATCTGGTGGCGATGCCGGCGGCGGTGATCGGCGCCACCCTGATGTGGTGTGACCGGCTGCACGGCAAAGGCGCAGATATGTAATAGAATACGGCCGTGCGCAGTGACTGCAGACCATGCTGAAGATCGACAACAAAGTTATCCACGTGGCCGACGGCGCCATCGCTCCGCCCCTGGTCGAGGGCCTGTTCGAGTACGCGGTCGCTTCCTGCCGTACCGGTTGGCGTTATGGCGACGTGGCTGACGCCAAATACAGCACCAATCCCTTCTGGGGTGCGACGGTGATGCTCGAGGAGCGGCATGGTACGGATGATCCGCGCACGATCGAGGAGACGCCGGAGATCTTCCAGCAGCTGTGGCAGCGGCTGCAGCAGGGGCTGCAGCCATTCCGCTTCACGCTGCGCGACATCTTTATCAACGGCCAGACCTATGGCCTGGAGAACGCGATACATACCGACTGTCCTCATGACGAGGAGGGTTGGTACACGGTGCTGATCTATGTCAATCCGAAGTGGCATGTGGACTGGGGCGGCGAGACGGTGTTCTATAACAAGGCCCGCACCGATCCGATCTACGCGGTGGTACCCAAACCCGGCCGCATCCTGTTTTTCGACGCCCGGCATCATCATTGGGGGCGCGCGCCGACCCGCAATACCCAGGATCTGCGCGTCACCGTCGCCTTCTGTCTGACCCGGGCCGAGGACAGTCCGGTACCCTGAGCCGATGATGAGACGCTACGCCCGACCATCCGTGTTCGCCTTCGTGATCGGCCTGATCTGGTCACCGCTTGCGTTGGCCGATGGTGCCGCCGCTACCGGCTTCTATCCGTCTGAGGATCCCTGGGCGGCGGATCGGGTGCTGGTGGTCAAGAGCGAGCGTCAGCTGTATCTGATGCGCGGCGATGAGGTGCTGCGTAAGCATCGTATCTCGCTGGGCCAGAATCCGATCGGGCACAAGCAGGAGGAGGGTGACAATCGCACGCCCGAGGGGGAGTACCTGCTGGACTGGCGTAATCCAGACAGCGCCTTCTACATGGCCATGCATATCTCCTATCCCAACGACTACGATCTGCGCCAGGCGCGGCGGCGCGGCGTGGATCCGGGCAATCTGATCATGATCCACGGCCTGCCCAACGACAGCGAGCCGAATCTCAGTGATTATCTCGGTGAGGACTGGACCAACGGCTGTATCGCGGTCAGCAATCAGGCCATGATCGACATCTGGCTGTCGGTGAAGGACAACACGCCGATCACGATCCTGCCCTGATGGCCGGCGCCGACGATCCTGTTGCCAACGACGGTGATCCCCAGGTCGAGTCATTTTTCGCCGTGCCGATCGCCCGCGTCTCGCTGCCAGGCCACGAGGCATTGTGTGACGAGCTCGGCCGGCTGTTCCTCGAGCGCGCGGGCCAGGGCGAGACCTACCGTCACCAGAAGCGCATCGATACCATGCATGGCGATCTGTTCGAGAGCCGCTTCGATCTGTTCCGCTGGCCCGACCCGCCGATACGCGAGCTGGCTGCCGGGTGTCACGAGGCCCTGGCCAGACTGGTGCGCAGACTCAACGATTACAGCGAGGAAGAGCTGGCCGGTTTGCGCTTCAGCTACCACGCCTGGTTCCACGTCACGCGCAAGTTCGGTTACCAGGGCCAGCACAATCACCCCAATGCCTCCTGGTCGGGGATCTTCTGTGTCGACCCGGGCGACGAGGTCCCGCAACGGCCGGACAGCGGTCTGGTCCGGTTCCACGACCCGAGGACCCACATAGACATGTATTCGGATGCCGGCAATCGTTCGCTGCAGTTGCCATGGAGCATCGGCAGTTGTGACTGGCGTCACCGCCGCGGCCAGCTGGTGATGTTCCCGTCTTATCTGCGTCACGAAATTTATCCCTACGTGGGTGAGCGGCCGCGCATCGTGGTGGCGTTCAATTGCTGGATCCACCGGGCCGGTCAGGTCCGCCACGCCAGCGGTGAAGTCATTGAGTGAGTCGCCCCGGGCCCTGCCCGACGCGACGTCGATGCTCGAGTCCATGGTCACGGGCCGTTGCTCGGCACTTGAACTGGTCGGCGAACACCTGCAGCGACTGAAGCGACTCGATCCGCTGCTCAATGCAGCAACGAGCATGTTCGAGGAACAGGCGCTGGCCGCGGCCGCCGCGCCCCGTCCGGGACCCCTGTCGGGGCTGCCGATCTCGGTCAAGGAGACCTTCGCACTCAGCGGGCACACGATCACCGCGGGTTCGTTGCGTATGCCGCCGGTGGCCGCGCAGCGCGATGCAGCGGCGGTGGCCCGACTCAAAGCGGCGGGGGCGATCGTCATCGCGCGGGCCAATGTGCCGG
>JBATKC010000044.1:0-3895 GCA_049669065.1 Gammaproteobacteria bacterium | reverse complement strand
CACGTGGACCTTGCGCATTTCGCCTGAACGCAGCCGCAGCGTGGCATACACGCCCTCGCGCGCGGCCACCTGGACCGTGGCACCCGCGCTGCGCGCAAGCTGGGCGCCTTTGCTGGGCCGCATCTCGACGCAATGCACCTGGGTACCCACCGGGATATTGCGCAGCGGCAGGCAGTTGCCCGGCTTGATCGGCGCGTCCGCACCTGACATCACCGGATCACCGACCTGCAGACCCTTTGGCTGGATGATGTAGCGACGCTCACCATCGGCATACAACACCAGCGCCAGATGGGCACTGCGATTCGGGTCGTACTCGAAGCGCTCGACGCGGCCGGGTACACCGTCCTTGTTGCGCTTGAAATCGACCAGACGATAACGCTGCTTGTGACCACCGCCGATATGCCGGCTGGTGATACGACCCGCGTTGTTGCGGCCACCTGACTTGCCCTTGCTCACGACCAGGGAATCCAGCGGCTTGCCCTTGTGCAGGCCAGCGGACTTGACCCGGACCACGAAGCGGCGGCCGGCGGACGTCGGTTTTGTCTTTTGCAGTGCCATGGCTGCTACTCTGCTACCTTCTCTCTAAACCGGGGCCGGCCTTAGTCGGCGCCGATGAAATCGATGCTCTGGCCCTCGGCCAGACGCACATAAGCCTTCTTCCAGTCCGAACGCTTACCGCTCATGCGGCCGAAGCGCTTGATCTTGCCGTGCTGATTGAGCACCTGCACGCCCTCGACCTTGACTTCGAACAAGAGTTCGACGGCCTTGCGGATCTCTTCCTTGTTGGCGTCGCGCCGCACGCGGAAGATCACCTGGTTGTGCTTCTCCGCCAACACTGTGCCTTTCTCCGACACATGCGGACCGAGCAGAACCGTCATCAGTCGTTCCTGGCTCATACCAGCTTCTCCTCGATCCGGCGCAGCGCGGCGACGGACATCACCACGTGCTCGTAACGCAGCAGACTGGCCGGATCTACCGCGGTCGCCTCGAGCGCTTCCACATGCGGCAGATTGCGCGCGGCGAGGAAGGTCTTCTCGTCATAAGCCTCGGTCACCAGCAGAGCACTGCTGACGCCGAGCTCCTTGAGCTTGGCGACCATCAGCCGGGTGCGTGGCTCGGCAACTTCGAGGGATTCGACGATCAGCAAGCGCTGCTGGCGGATCAACTCTGACAGCAGCGAGCGCATCGCCGCGCGGTACATCTTGCGGTTGACCTTCTGCTCATAGTTGCGCGGACGCGCGGCGAAGGCCCGGCCACCCCCGACCCAGATCGGGCTACGGATAGTTCCGGCGCGCGCGCGGCCGGTGCCCTTCTGGCGCCACGGCTTGATACCGCCGCCGCGGGCATCGCTGCGGTTCTTCTGCGCTTTGGTGCCGGCGCGGCCAGCCGCCATGTAGGCGGTGACGACCTGATGCACCAGGCCCTCGTTGTAATCACGACCGAAGGCGAGTTCTGAAACCTGCAGGTCCTCGCCGGCAGCGCCGTGGAGTTGAAGCTTCATCGACATGACTACCCCCGAGCCTTGATCGCGGGCCGCACGATGACGTCGCTGCCCTTGGAGCCGGGCACCGCACCACGGACCAGCAGCAGATTGCGCGCCGTGTCCACACGGACCACGGTCAGGTTCTGCGCGGTAGTGCGGACATCGCCCATGTGGCCGGCCATACGCTTGCCCTTGAACACGCGGCCGGGGGTCTGGTTCTGGCCGATCGATCCGGGCGCCCGATGCGACAGCGAGTTGCCGTGGGTCGCGTCCTGGGTGCGGAAATTGTGGCGTTTTACGGCGCCCGCAAAGCCCTTACCGATGCTGGTGCCGATGACGTCCACGGCCTGGCCGTCGCTGAACAGCTCCACGGTGATCTCGGCACCGGTGGCAAGCTCGGAACCCTCTTCGCCCTCGAGCCGGAATTCCCACAGGCCCCGGCCGGGCTCAACCGTCGCTTTGGCGAAGTGACCCTGCTGCGGCTTGGTGACACGCGAAGCCTTGCGACGGCCGGTGGTGATCTGCACCGCCCGGTAACCGTCTGATTCCGCAGTCTTCAGCTGCGTGATCCGGTTTGGCAACGCCTCGATCACGGTGACCGGGATCGATTCCCCGTCTTCCGTGAACACACGCGTCATGCCGCACTTGCGGCCCACTAGACCGATAGCCATCTTGTCTATTCCTCTATCACCGCGCCGGCTTCGATTGGTCAGCGCTGTATGACGGAACTTTGGCTGGACACCCGGGGACCCGGATCCGGCACTGTTCCTTTCAAATCAGCGGCCCGGCGCAGGAAATCCGCGCCGGGCCGCAGGGAGCAGAGCATTATAAGAGAACGAGTCTCTTAATTCAATTTAATCTGCACGTCCACGCCAGCAGGCAGCTCGAGCTTCATCAGGGCATCCACGGTCTTGTCCGTAGGGTCCATGATCTCCATCAGCCGCTTGTGCGTGCGCAGCTCGTACTGGTCACGTGCATCCTTGTTCACATGCGGCGATATCAGCACCGTGAACCGCTCTTTCTTGGTCGGCAGCGGTACCGGACCGCGCACCTGAGCGCCGGTGCGCTTGGCGGTCTCGACAATCTCGCGCGCCGAGGTATCGATCAGCCGATGATCGAAAGATTTCAGCCGGATCCGGATGTTCTGGTTAGCCATCAAATGCTCCGCAATGAGAACGGGCCGATCCCGGGCGACAGGTGTGGCCCGGGACAGGCTCTTGAATTACTTCAGGATTTTGGACACGACGCCCGCACCCACGGTGCGGCCGCCCTCGCGGATCGCAAAGCGCAGGCCATCTTCCATGGCAATCGGCGCAATCAGATCCACCACCATCTGCACGTTATCGCCAGGCATCACCATCTCGGTGCCCTCCGGCAGCTCCACCGACCCCGTCACATCCGTGGTGCGGAAATAAAACTGCGGACGATAACCCTTGAAAAACGGCGTGTGACGCCCGCCCTCTTCCTTGGTCAGGATGTACACCTCAGCCTCAAACTGCGTGTGCGGCGTAATCGAACCCGGCTTCGCCAGCACCTGACCACGCTCCACGTCATCACGCTTCGTGCCACGCAACAACACACCCACGTTGTCACCCGCCTGACCCTCGTCAAGCAGCTTGCGGAACATCTCCACGCCCGTGCACGTCGTCTTCGTCGTGTCCTTGATGCCGACGATCTCGATCTCGTCGCCGACATGCACCACGCCACGCTCGATACGACCCGTCACCACCGTGCCGCGGCCCGAGATCGAGAACACATCCTCGATCGGCATCAAAAACGCTCCGTCCACCGCACGCTCCGGCTCCGGAATGTAGTCATCCATCACCGCAACCAGCTTCTCCACGCTCGGCGTGCCAATCTCGCTCTCATCACCTTCCAGCGCCTTCAGCGCCGAACCGGTCACGATCGGCGTGTCGTCGCCAGGAAACTCGTACATCGACAACAGATCACGCACTTCCAGCTCCACCAGCTCCAGAAGCTCCTCGTCATCCACCATGTCCGCCTTGTTCAGGTACACCACGATGTACGGCACACCCACCTGGCGCGCCAGCAATATGTGCTCGCGCGTCTGCGGCATCGGTCCGTCCGCCGCACTCACCACCAGAATCGCACCGTCCATCTGCGCCGCACCCGTGATCATGTTCTTCACATAGTCAGCATGCCCGGGACAGTCCACATGCGCGTAATGCCGCGCATCCGACTCGTACTCCACGTGCGCCGTCGCAATCGTGATGCCCCGCTCGCGCTCTTCCGGTGCATTGTCAATCTGGTCAAACGCTCGCGTCTCACCACCGTGCTTCGCCGCCATCACCTTGGTCAACGCCGCCGTCAGCGTCGTCTTGCCATGATCAACATGACCAATCGTCCCAACGTTTACATGCGGCTTCGTACGCTCAAATTTAGCTTTGGACA
>JBATKC010000043.1:0-2096 GCA_049669065.1 Gammaproteobacteria bacterium | reverse complement strand
CACCAGGACCCCGTTCTCGCCGTCACGGATGACTTCCGGGATGCCACCCACCGGCGTCGCCACGACCGGCACGCCGGCCGCGGAGGCCTGCAACAGGATCACGCCAAGACCCTCGTCCCGGGCCGGGTGCACCAGCACTTCCAGATGGCCGAGGAATGCATCGAGATCGGGACGGAACCCGACCGCCCGGACCCGGTCGTCCAGATCGCGATCCACAATCTCCTCACTGATCTCATCCTGCAGCGGCCCCTGGCCGAAAAGCAGCACCTGGACCCGTGGGCGCTCCGCAAGAACATCCGGCAGCGCCGCGAGCAGATCCGCGTGGCCCTTGCGGCGGATAAATTGCGCCGCCATGCCGATCACCCGGTCCTGATCGGACAGACCGAACTCGCGCAAAAAACGCCCCCGCTCCCAGATCGTCCCGGATGGCGGTGGCGCGGCACTGTGGACCACCCGGACTTTATCCGCCGGCACGCCGGCCCGGTCCAGCTCAGCGGCGATCGCGCGCGAGATGGTGATGACCCGATCGTAGAGCCGGTATTTCAGCGGCGCGAGCCATCCCGGCTCGGGGTTGGTGACACGTCGCGACAGTACCACCGGGCGACTGCCTCGGCGGGCTGCGAGGGCGCCGAGCCAGTCGGCGCCCCGGCGGCTATGCAGATGGACGATATCCGGCGCAAAACGCTCGATCCGACGACCTGCGCGGCCGATAAATGCCAGATCCAGATCGCCACGCATGGGCAGGTCGTCGACACTGACGCCGGCCGGAAAATCTTCGCGGGCAATAGCGCTGCCCTGCGGGCACAGCAGCAGGTTCTCCACCCCTCGCGCGGACAGGCCGTGCAGCAGCCAGACGACCTGGCGGCCGCCGCCGTAGAGGTACATGCCGGTCTCGATATGCAGGACTTTCATCGGCTCCAACCGGGTGCGTGTCGGTTCATGCTAGCACCGCTGGCGACCTTGCCGGCACCGGATGCGGGGTCTAGGATGCCGCCTTTGTCGCCGCATCCGGTCACCCATGCCGCAAGGTCCCAAATCCGCCTCCGCGTCGAGCACTAAAGCGCTGGATCAGCACACGCCGATGATGCGCCAGTATCTGCGTATCAAGGCGGAGTTTCCGGATGTGCTGTTGTTCTATCGCATGGGCGATTTTTACGAGTTGTTTTATGAGGATGCGCGGCGCGCGGCCGCGCTGATCGACATCACGCTGACCAGTCGGGGCAAGTCCGCCGGAGCGCCGATCCCGATGGCCGGTGTGCCGGTGCATACCGTAGACACGTATCTGGCACGGCTGGTGCGCAAGGTCGAGTCGGTAGCGATCTGCGAGCAGATCGGTGATCCGGCCACCAGCAAGGGACCGGTCGATCGTCAGGTGGTCCGCGTCGTCACCCCCGGCACAGTGACCGAGGATACGCTGCTTGAAGCGCGGCGCGAGACCCTGCTGGGCTGCATCTGCCAGGATCGCGACGGTATCGGGCTGGCCTGGCTGGACCTGGCCGCCGGCGATTTCCGCGTCACCGAGCTGGAGAGCAGCGACGCGCTGCAGGCGGAGCTGGAACGCCTGCGTCTGGCCGAGTGTCTGGTCAACGAAGATGATCGTCTGCCGGTCTGGCTCGAGGGCGTGCCCGGTATCCGCCGCCGCCCGCCATGGCATTTTGAGCCCGAGACCAGCCGGCGGTTGTTGTGCAAACAGTTCGGCACCCGCGACCTCAGCGGCTTTGGCTGCGATGCGCTTGGGCCGGGTCTGCGCGCCGCCGGCTGTCTTATGCAGTATGTGGCCGACACGCAGAAGACCGCCGTGCCCCACATCCGCAGGCTGAGTCGCGAAGTCCGGGACGACGCGCTGATCATGGACGCCGCCACGCGGCGTAACCTGGAACTCGAGTTCAGCCTCTCCGGCCACGATCAACACACGCTCGCCGGCGTGATGGATCGCGCGGTGACGGCCATGGGCAGCCGTCTGTTGCGCCGCTGGATCAACCGCCCGTTGCGTGACCGTGAGGTCCTCAATCTGCGCTATCAGGCGGTGGACGCCCTGCGCGCCAACGGCGCCGTCGATCCGCTGCAGGAGTCGCTGCGCGGGATCGGCGATGTGG
>JBATKC010000042.1:0-2836 GCA_049669065.1 Gammaproteobacteria bacterium | reverse complement strand
GCCAGGGGCCGCTGCGTATCCGGCGCGAACTCGAGGAGCGCGGCGTCAGCGGCGAATTGATCGAGATCGCCTTCGACGAGGCCGGGACCGATTGGGCCGCCTGCGCGGCCGGAGTGCGCCGCAAGCGATTCGGGCCCGCCATACCCGCTGAATTCCCGGACAAGGCCAAACAAATGCGATTCCTGCAATACCGCGGCTTCGCGCCCGACCAGATCCGGGCCGCGGTCGGTGGCGACGACTGAGGGGGACTGGCAAGGCGGGCGCCCAGCCCGTAGTCTTTCCTTTTTTGGCACGGTTTTGGTTCCCCGAACACACCCCGGATCGAAGATAGCCCGATGATGAAAAGCGCGGACATACGCAGCCGGTTCCTCGATTATTTCGCCCGCCACCAGCATCAGATCGTGGCGTCGAGCCCGCTGGTGCCCGGTAACGATCCCACGCTGTTGTTTACCAACGCCGGCATGGTCCAGTTCAAGGATGTGTTCCTGGGGATCGACAAGCGCTCCTACAGCCGGGCCTGCTCGTCCCAGCGCTGCGTGCGCGCGGGCGGCAAACACAACGATCTCGAAAATGTGGGTTACACCGCTCGTCATCACACGTTTTTCGAGATGTTGGGCAATTTCAGCTTTGGCGATTATTTCAAACGCGACGCGATCCGTTTCGCCTGGGAGTTCATGACCGTCGAGATGGGGCTGTCGCCCGACCGCCTGTGGGTGACGGTGTTCGAGGAGGACGAGGAGGCCGCCGAGATCTGGTTGGACGACATCGGCGTCGACCCGGCCCGACTCGCCCGCCTGGGCGCAGACAGCAACTTCTGGGCGATGGGCGACACCGGTCCATGCGGGCCGTGCACCGAGATTTTTTATGACCATGGTGCGGAGGTCGAGGGCGGGCCGCCGGGCTCTCCGGACGAGGACGGCGATCGCTATGTCGAGGTCTGGAACCTGGTCTTTATGCAATACGATCGCGCGGTGGACGGCACGCTGAGTCGGCTGCCAAAACCGTCGGTGGACACAGGCATGGGTCTCGAGCGCATGGCCGCGGTGATGCAGGGCGTGCACAGCAATTACGATATCGATCTGTTCCAGGCCCTGATCAGGGCGGCGGCCGATGCTACCGGCGCCAGCGATTTTGACAGTCCCTCGCTCAAAGTGATCGCCGATCACATCCGCGCCTGTGCATTCCTGATCATCGACGGCGTGCTGCCGTCGAACGAGGGTCGCGGATACGTGCTGCGGCGGATCATCCGCCGCGCGATCCGTCACGGCTACAAGCTCGGCATGAACGACCCGTTCTTCTACAAGCTGGTGGCAGCGCTCGAAGAGCAGATGGGCGAAGCCTATCCGGAGCTGGCGGCCAGCCGCGCGCAGGTGGAGCGGGCGTTGAAACAGGAGGAGGAACGATTCGCCGAGACCCTGGAACAGGGCATGGCGATACTTGAAACCGCGATCGGCGGGATGTCGGGCGAGGAGATTCCCGGCGAGACTGCGTTCAAGCTCTATGACACCTATGGCTTCCCGCTGGATCTGACTGCGGATATCGCCCGTGAACGTGGGCTGGGCATCGATCAGGCCGGTTTCGACCGGGCGATGGCTGCACAACGTGAGCGCGGCCGGGCCGGCAGCCATTTTGCGGTTGGCGATCTACAGGCGAGTCTGGCCAAAGTGATCGGCAGCGGCGATGTGGCCGAGCGGTCGGTCACCGAATTCCTTGGTTATGACTGTTTGCAGGCGGATGGGGTGGTGACCCTGCTGGTCAGGGACGGTGCGGCGGCGGAAGGCGCGGACAAAGGCGATCAGGTGATCGTGTTTCTCGACCGCACGCCGTTTTACGCCGAGAGCGGCGGCCAGGTGGGAGACACTGGCGTGCTGTCCGCAAACGGCGTGGAAATCTGCATCGAAGACACCCAAAAGGCCGGCAAGGGCCACGCTCACATCGGCCGGTTGGTGCACGGCCAGGTCGCGCTCGGCGATCATCTCCAGGCCACCGTCGACGCCGGACGCCGCCGGGCCATCGTGCAAAATCACTCGGCCACACATCTGTTGCACGCAGCGCTGAGGGCGGTGCTCGGTGAGCACGTGACACAAAAGGGCTCACTGGTCGCGCCGGACCGTCTGCGCTTTGACTTCTCCCACTTCGAACCGGTCACGGCCGAACAGCTGGCGCAGATCGAGAATCTGGTCAACGACCAGATTCAGGCCAACGCGGAGGCCGAGACGGCAGAGATGGCGTTTGATGATGCGGTCGCCGCCGGTGCGATGGCGTTGTTTGGCGAGAAATATGACGACCAGGTGCGCGTGTTGAGGCTCGGCGGATTTTCCACTGAGCTCTGTGGCGGCACGCATGTGAGCCGCGCCGGCGATATCGGTCTGCTGAAGGTCGTGTCCGAAGCCGGCATTGCATCTGGCGTGCGGCGCATTGAAGCGGTGACCGGCGAGCGTGCGCTGGCCTGGCTGCGCGCCGGTGAAGATGCGCTGCGGCGGATCGCCGATCTGGTCAGAGGCAGCCGCGATGACGTTGAAGAGAAAGTCAGCCAGCTGATGCAGCGCAGCCGCCAGCTCGAGAAGGAGCTGCAAAAGCTCAAGGGACAACTGGCTAGCGGCCAGGGGCAGGATCTGGCGGAACAGGCCGTGGCCGTGGGCGATATCCAGGTTCTCGCCGCCCGGGTGGACGGAGCCGATGCCAGGGCGCTGCGCGATGCCGTGGACCGGCTCAAACAAAAGCTCGGCCGCGCAGTCGTGGTGCTCGGTGCGGTGGAGGACGGCAAAGTCCGTCTGGTCGCCGGGGTCAGCAAAGACGCGATGGGGGTGATCAAAGCCGGCGATCTGGTCAATGA
>JBATKC010000041.1:0-13473 GCA_049669065.1 Gammaproteobacteria bacterium | reverse complement strand
CGCTGACCCAGATCATCGCGATGCGCCGCGAGGCCGGGATCGCCGCCGGGGATCTCGCGGCCATGAATCGCGCCAGCACGTGGGGCTGGCCAAAATAACCCAGCCCCCAACCGAGCAGCGAGGCGATGGCGATGCCACCGAGTGGATCGCCGGCCACGTCGGTCAGAGGATCGAGCAAGGCGGGGTTCACCGCGGCGATGTCGGCGGCCATGAGGTCTATGCCTCCGACTGCCGTCAGCGCGAACAGGGCCACGACCACCAGCGCCAGCAACATCAGCAGACCCTGGATCAGATCGGTCCAGCTGACTGCCAGAAAACCACCGAAAAACGTGTAGATCACCACGGCCAGACCGCCGGTGCTGATGGCCGCGAGATAGGGCAGCCCGAACACTTCCTCGAACAAGCGGCCGCCTGCAACCAGCCCTGAGCTGGTGTAGAACGTGAAGAAGACCAGGATAAACAGTGCCGAGACCAGTCGCAGTATGCCGCTACCGCCAAAGCGACGATCGAGATAGTCGGGCAGGGTGAGCGCATCACCATAATGCTCGGTCGCCTGACGCAATCGCTCGGCGGTGAATTTCCAGTTCAGATAGGTGCCGACGAGCAGCCCCGACAGCAACCAGGCGGATTCCATGCCCGCCACATAGGCATAACCCGGCAGACCGAGCAGCAGCCAGCCGCTCATGTCGGAAGCCTGTGCGCTCAGGGCCGTAACCCAGCGCCCCAGACGCCGGCCGCCGAGGATGTAGTCCTTCAGATTGCGTGTGCGACGCCAGGCGACGACGCCCACCACGAGCACCACGACCAGATACGCGACAAAGCTGAACAGGATGGGTGTGTCGATAGCAATCATGGATGGGGCCGCGCGGGTGGTGCAGATGGTAAACCATCGATCGCCGGTCTGAGGCGACGCCCCGCCATCCGGCACGGCTTGTGGCGCTGCAACATCGGAGAATCGTGTCGGAGCGGAGCCGAATCAGAAGGATGTCGTACAATGCCGGCACTTTTTTACACGCCGGTAGTCTGAGCCGGTTGTTTCGGGCCGGACCCGGAAAAGGAAAATCATGAACGAAAAGACCGGGGTCGACGAGCACGGCCTGGAAGACGTCAAACAGTTCGGCTTGTTTGCCGCGATCGGCAGCCTCAGTTATGTATTCTGGATCGTCGGTGGCATGGAGATGGTCGAGCGGCTCGCCTATTACGGCGTGCGTTCGGTGTCCGGGCTCTATGCCACCGCGCCGCTCTCCGAGGGCGGGCTCGGCGTCTCCGCCGAGGAGCTCGGCCAGATCTTTTTTGTCTGGGCGTTGTTCCAGTCGCTGGTGCCGGCGCTGGTCGGTGGCTTGTCGGATCGGCTCGGTTATAAACAGACTATCTTCCTGTCGACGATTACCAAGATCGCCGCGTATCTGATCATGGGCTTCTATCCCAGCTTCAGCGGCTTTGTCGTCGGCGCCATCGTGCTGGCCACCGGCACCGGCATCTTCAAACCCGGAATCCAGGGGACCCTGGTCAAGGCCACCAACCGCAAGAACAGCTCGATGGCCTGGGGCATCTTTTATCAGACGGTGAATATCGGCGGCTGGATGGGGCCATTGCTGGCCGCCTCGCTCAGACAGCTGGAATGGTCGCACCTGTTCTTCGCCTGCGCCGGCATCATCTCGATAAATTTCCTGTTCCTGTTGATGTATCGGGAACCGGATATGGACGAGCGAATCGAGCGGCGCCGGCAGATCGACAGCGGCGAGCTGAAAGAGGACAACCTGGTGCGCACGTCACTGGTCGCATTGTCCAAACCGCCACTGTGGATCTTCCTGGTCATCATGTCGGGTTTCTGGTTTATGTTTAACGCGTTGTTCGACGTGCTGCCGCTGCATATCCGAGACTGGGTCGACACTTCGACCATCGTCACCACCCTGTTCGGTCCCGAGGGCACCTCGAATCCGATACCGATCTTCCTGCTGGGGATGAGCCAGGACGGCACCCGCATCATGCCGGAAGGACTGTTGAACGTGAACGCAGGCATGATCATGATCACCTGCTTCCTGTTCGCCCATATGAGCGGCAAGCTCCGCGCGATCAGCAGCATGACCTTTGGGACCTTGTTGACCGCGCTGGCCTTCGCGCTCATCGGCTGGACCAGCGCGGCCTGGGTATGCCTGTTTGGCATCCTGATTTTCAGCGCCGGCGAGATGTTCTCCAGCCCCAAGATGCTCGAGTTCATGGGCAACATGGCGCCGCCGGACAAGAAGGCCATGTACCTGGGCTTCTCGCAGCTGCCGCTGGCCGTTGGCTGGGTGCTCGAGGGATACTTTGGGCCGATGCTCTATGGCCGACTGGCGGCCAAGGAGACCCTGTCGCGGCGCTGGCTGGAAGAGAATGGAGTCGGCGCGGAGCAGCTGCAGGCCATCCCGCAGGGCGAGGCTTTTTCCTATCTGGTCAATTTTGCTGATAGCACGCCGCAGGCGATGACCCAGATGCTGTATGACGCCAATAATGTGGGTTTCGTGTGGGATCTGATGGCGTTGATCGCGCTGGCGTCGGCGGTCGGGCTGTTTTTCTACGGCCGCTGGATCATGACCCTGGTCAAACCGGACGCGGCGACGGCGCCACAGGCCGCGCAAGCCTGATACTCACGCGGCGTTCCGTTCAGACGTCTTCTTCCAGTTTGAAGTCGATGGTCTGGACGGCGCGTCTGCTGACCGCCTCGCCGTCGAGGAACCGCGGCTTGAATTTCCAGCGCAGCACGGCCTGCACGGCGGCGCGGTCAAAGACCCGTTGCGGTTCTGACCCGACGACGACTGCATCGGCCACGCTTCCTTCCGCGGTGATGGTGAATTCGACCCGGACCCATCCCTCGAGGCCGCGCAACAAGGCGTCGCGAGGATAGCGAGGCTCGATACGCACGATGGGCATCACGTCTCCATCCGGTGCATTGGCGTCACCGCCGCCGTAAAACTGCCCGATATAGGGGCCGCCGCCGGCGCCGAAACTCATCTCGATATCCGGCATATCCATGTTCAACATCGCGGCCGGCACGTCAGTGGGGTTGCTGACCCGGAGCTTGGGCGGTGGCGGCGGGCGATCCGGTGGAGGCGGTTTTTTTGGCAGTCGCCGTTCCTTGGAGTAGAGATATTCCTCTGGCTGGACATGGATAAAATCGAGCATCTTCACCCGCGTTGTGGCGGTATCGAACTGTTTTGGCCGATTCACCAGCGCGCTGTCAAAACGGAATAACAGCAGCGCGACGACGGTCGCTATCAGCACGCAGACGACGGTCTTCAGAAGCCTGGCAGCGGCCGATTCGACCTCGGCCAGACTGGGCAGATGATGATGACTGGGGTAGTGATCCGCGACCTGATGCATGGTGGTCATCGGCAATGGTGGATACCGCTCGGCATCCCCTCCTTCTTAGCAGACACTAATATATTTATAGCAGTGAAACCGGGTCTTTGCAGGGACTTCGAGATTCCTATAAGTAACGAGAATCATTAGTAAAATCATCCGATCCGTCAGGCTGGCCCCGGGGCGCTGATGACGCACTTGCAGCACGTGGTTGGGGCTTGGGTTAGGATGCGAGTTCAGGGTCCCCGCAGATCCTGGTTACGGAGATCTGATTTACCATGCAGCGCCCCGCTGAACTCCGCCCGCCCGGCGCGTCGGTCAGGCCCGGCCCGGGTGTCCCGTATCCGCTCCAGCGTGTCTATGTGCGGCTGATGATGTGGCTCGTGGGCCGGCTGCTCCAGGCCAGCTCCACGGTGGATCCCGTGGTCATACGCGAGGTCGCGCAACTGCCCCCGGGCTTCGCCTTCGCGATGCGGGTACGTGCCGGCGGCCCGGGCTTCGCCATGCGCGAACAGGGCGGGCGGCTGCAGCTGATGCCGCTAGCCCAGGCCGGGCGTCTGCAGCTCAGTTTCGATTTCAAACATTTGACGCACGCATTCCTGGTCCTGGGTTTTGTTGAGGGCACTGCGGTCTCCTTTGCCCGCGACCGGATGTCTGTAGACGGCAATCTGGGCGCCGGCATGAAGATCGTGCGCTGTCTGAATCGGATGGAGGCTGTGGTGCTGCCAAAAATCGTCGCCCGCCGCGCGCTCAAGGCCTATCCGGCTATCAGTCTTGGCGAGAAATTGGCGGCGGCGATCCGGATCTATGCCCGCATGCTGTTTCAGCTTGTCGGAGGGAAGTAAGTCATGAGCCAGGAATTCTTCGAGTTCTTCTGTCCGGTCAAGATCGCCGCCGGATACAAGGCACTCGAGCACATCCCATTCGAGCTGGATGTACGTGGCGCTTCCCGGCCACTGTTGCTCAGCGATGCCGGCGTCGTGGCTGCGGGACTGGTGGATACCGTCACCGGCGCCATGGGCACCGGTAGCGCATCGCAGGGTCCGCTGTTCGATCAGGTGCCGCCGGATTCGTCCATGGCCTCGGTACGTGCCGCGGTGGCGCTCTACCGGGAACGCGGTTGTGATTCCATTATTGCGATTGGCGGCGGTTCGGTGATGGACACGGCCAAGGCCGTCAACATCCTGGCAACGGAAGGCGGCGAGGATCTGCAGCGGTTTGCCGGCGCCAACAATCTGACCCGGCCGCTCAAACCGTTTATCGCTATCCCGACCACCGCCGGGACCGGTTCAGAGGTGACCGCGGTCAGTATCATCAAGGATGAGGATTCCGGCACCAAGATGCCCTTTATGTCGCAGTTCCTGCTCCCGGACGTGGCGGTCATCGATCCGCGGACCACGCTGAAACTGCCGGCGATGATCACCGCAGCGACCGCGCTCGATGCCCTGACCCATGCCAGCGAAGCGTTCACCTGTCTGGCGAAGAACCCCCTCAGTGACGCCTATGCTTCCGCTGCGATCACCCGTATCGCGCGCTCACTGATCCCGGTGCTCGACGATCCCGGTGACGCTGCCGGTCGTCTCGAGCTGGCGCTGGCGGCCGCCATGGCAGGTGTCGCCTTTAACAATTCCATGGTGGGTCTGGTCCACGCCCTCGGCCACAGTGTTGGCGCGATCGCTGGCGTCCACCACGGCATGTGCATGGGGATCTTTCTGCCGCATGTGTTGCGTTACAACCTGGACGCCCGGCGGGATGAGATCGGCGAAATGCTCCTGTATCTCGCTGGTCCGGAAACCTATGCTTCGACACCGCGCCCCGAGCGGGCGCCCGCAGCGATCGCTTGTATCGAGGCGCTGCGGGACCAGGCTCACCAGCGTTGCGGGCTGCCGCGGACCCTGGCCGAGACCGGCAAGGTGCAACGGGAGGATCTGCCGCGGATCGCAGCGATGTCGCTGGACGACGGCTCGATGATCTTCAATCCCGTTGAAGTCGGCTACGACGACGCCCTGGCAGTGCTGGAGCAGGCCTGGGCCTGAGCGCCGGGGAACGCAGCGTTCCCGGTCAGATTCTCATGCGGCCCGGCTCTTGCGCCCATCCAGGGCCGCGGCGTCCGCACCCTCCAAGAAAGCGTGAATTTCGGCAATCGTGGCCAGGGCGATCGAGCCGGGTGAGTCGCCGCCTATGTCCAGGCCTACCGGCCCGCGGACCCGGTTCTCGAGGGCGGCGCGCTGCTCGGCTGACAGAGTCTCGAGCAGCGCATTGCGTCTTGCTGTCGGTCCGAGCAGACCCACATAGCCCGGCGGTGCCGCGGCGATGGACTTCAGGGAGGCGGTGTCGGCGACAAAGTTGTGGCTCATCACCAGCGCTGCCGAAACCCGCTCCAGATCAACCGCGGATGCCAGATCTTCGGGTGCGCAGCAGACCAGATGCACAGCATCCGGGAAGAACGCCAGGCCAGGATTCTGTTCGCGATGATCGGTCACGGTCACCCGCCAATGCAGCGCGGCGGCGCTGCTCGCCATCGGTACCGCGTCGGGACCCGCGCCGATAATCAACAGGTGGTGCTGCCGCGGTATCGGGTCGATAAACAGACGCCCGGCCTGGCCGGCGTCGAATCCTCGGGGCTTGCCGCCACCGAGTAATTCCCGGCAGGCGTCGATGAGGCCCGGCACCTCACTCTCACCGATGCCGAACTGATTCACTCCGGCCGCGTCCACCACCAGGGAACGCCCGAGCAGATGATCGGAAATGCCGGTCGCGATCACCGCCGGACGGGAGTCTTCTACTGCCTCAGACAGGTATGCCAGCGGCTGGTAGTCGTCCTTGGCCTGCAAGGGTTGCAACAGCAACCTGACAAGACCATTACAGCCCAGACCCAGACCCCAGATCAGATCCTCGTCGCCGCGCATATCGTATTCGACGATGGCCGGTTCGGCGGCGGCGATCACGCCCCGCGACCGTTCCACCAGATCACCCTCGAAACAGCCGCCGCCGAGGATCCCGTGGTAGTTGCCCTCGCCGTCGATAATCATCCGAGCTCCCGCCTTGCGGTAGGTGGAGCCGTCCGTTTCCACGATGGTGCACAGGACCGCCGGGGCACGATCCCGGCGCAGACGGTGCAATGGGGCGACAAGGCCGGGTATGTCTCTACTCATGGGGAGCGTCCTCCGTCTGATCAGCCGAGCCTCACGCCACAGCGCCTCCGGTGGCAAGCGAGGCCCTGAAACTATAGACGATCGGCACGGTTAGCCGAAGATGAGGGCAGCGGCCTCTGCCGTTCACAGGATAGCGTTTGATGCGACACCGGTATGTTCAAAACCTGACGCCGGCAGCCGCACACAGGAAACGCATGAAGGCGTCGGCGCGGCGGAATTGGCCGGCGACCCGATCCACCAGGCCCGGTTCAAACAGCGACTCGGGCTCCAATGCCGCTATCGCTATGAAGTCCTTGCGCTTGATATCTTCGATACAGGGATGCTCCGCATCGAAGCCGCGCGGCGGCCGGATCAGGGTCTCGCCGCCGAGGCTGAAGCGCAGGCTGAACGCCGGCGCATCGCGGGCAGCCAACCATTTGTCCGGGAAATCGGCGATCCGCTGGCGCACGGCGCCGAGGGCGTCGGGAGCGGGTCGCCAGGCCCCGACGCCGACAAACGCCTGGTGCGGATCGATATGCAGATAGTACCCCGGTGCGTGCACGTCCTTGCCCGCTTCGTGGCGGAACTGGATGCCCACATTGGTCTTGTAGGGTCGCTTGTCCCGGGCAAAACGGACGTCCCGGTAGATACGCATCAGCGAACCGCCACTCTTGCGCGGCCAGGCCAGAAAATGCGGCGCAAAACCAGCCAGTGGTTCTGCCATCGCGGTGATGAAGTCCAGAGAGGGCCCGCGCACCTCTTTCTCGTAGCGGATCTTATTATCCGCGAACCATGCACGATCGTTGTTAGCCTCCAGCTCGACCAGGAACCCGAGCAGGTCCGGAGAAAAATGCGAGAAGTCTGTCGCCGGCATGCTCTTTCTCTCTGCATTGTGATGATGTGTAGAGATGACTTTAGGTCAGATTCTCAATAATCGGGCAAAAAAAGAGGGCGCCCGCGGGCGCCCTCCGGTGGTCACTGGAATCCCGGCTCTAGTGGCCGCTTGCTCCCATTGCGCCACGCGGGACGCGGATATCTTCCACCAGATGCTGGATGTGCTCCGGCGGCGCCGTGGTCGCGCGGGACACGACAAACGCGGTGACAAAGTTAAACGCCGCGCCCACCGCACCGAAGGCCTCGGGGGAGATGCCCAGCAGCCAGTTGTCGGCCGTGTTCGGTGCCATGTTGGTCCCCGGGACAAAGAACCAGCCCTTGAACCAGAAGATGTAGAGCAGCGTGACACCGAGACCGACCAGCATGCCTGCGATCGCGCCTGTGCTGTTGGCGCGCTTGTCGAAGATGCCCATCATCAGCACCGGGAAGATCGACGATGCCGCAAGGCCAAAGGCCAGGGCCACCACCTGCGCCGCGAATCCCGGAGGATTGAGGCCGAAGTAGGCAGCGACACCGATCGCGAAAGCCATCGCGATGCGGCTGGCCAGCAGCTCGTTCTTTTCCGAGATGTCCGGCTTGAACACGCCCTTGAGCAGGTCATGCGAGATGGCCGAAGCGATGGCCAGCAGCAGACCGGCCGCGGTGGACAGCGCCGCCGCAATACCGCCTGCCGCCACCAGAGCGATGACCCAGTTGGGCAGACCGGCGATCTCAGGGTTGGCCAGCACCATGATGTCCCGGTCGACCTTGGTCATCTCATTGCCAGCCCAGCCGAAACCGGCCGCCTTGTCGCCCAGACCCTCCTCGTTGTAGTACTGGATGCGGCCGTCACCGTTCTTGTCCTCCCAGGACAGCAGACCGGTCGTCGCCCAACGATCCATCCACTCCGGCGTGTCGGCCAACTCGATATTCCCGGTCGGCGAACCCACCGGTCCGGTCTGGATCGTCTCCATCAGGTTTAGCCGAGCCATCGCGCCAACCGCCGGCGCCGTGGTGTAGAGGATGGCGATAAAGACCAGGGCCCAACCGGCGGAGTAGCGGGCGTCCTTGACCTTCGGCACGGTAAAGAAGCGGATAATCACATGAGGCAGACCCGCCGTTCCTATCATCAGCGAGAAGGTATACAGGAACATATTCAGCATGTTCCCGTTGGACGCTGTCGAATATTCCCTGAACCCGAGATCGGTCACGATCAGATCGAGCTTGTCCAGCAGATAGACGCCCGAGCCGTCGGCCATGGTGCTGCCGAGGGCCAGCTGCGGGATGGGGTTGCCGGTCAGATTGAGGGAGATGAAGATCGCCGGGATGGTGTACGCGAAAATCAACACGCAGTATTGCGCGATCTGGGTATAGGTGATGCCCTTCATCCCGCCCAGCACGGCGTAGATAAACACGATCGTCATGCCAGTGAACAGCCCGGTTGAGAAGTCCACTTCCATAAACCGGGAGAAGGCCACGCCGATACCGCGCATCTGTCCGATGACGTAGGTCACCGAGGCGACGATCAGGCAGATCACCGCTACGATTCGTGCGGTCTGCGAATAGTAACGATCGCCGACGAACTCCGGCACGGTGAATTTGCCAAACTTGCGCAGGTAGGGGGCCAGCAGCATGGCCAGCAGCACATAACCGCCGGTCCAGCCCATCAGAAAGACCGAGCCGCCATAGCCGAGGAATGCGATCAGGCCGGCCATCGATATAAACGACGCTGCGGACATCCAGTCCGCGGCCGTCGCCATGCCGTTGGCTACCGGATGGATGCCCTTGCCGGCGACGTAGAAGTCACCGGTGGTTCTCGCGCGGGCCCAGATTGCGATGCCGATATAGAGGGCGAAGGTCAGCCCCACGACAATAAATGTCAGTGTTTTGAGTTCCATGGCTGTCTCCTAGTCCTCGTGAACGTCGAATTCTTTATCGAGCGCGTTCATCTTCCCCGCGTAAATAAAGATGAGTGCAACGAAGACGTACATGGATCCCTGCTGGGCAAACCAGAAACCGAGCTTGTAGCCACCCAGAGAAATTGCATTGAGCGGCGTCACCAGGACGATGCCAAACAGATAAGAGACAACGAACCAGACCGACAGCAGAATGACCATCAACCTGACGTTCCTCTTCCAGTACTCAGCCATCCGGCCGTTTTGAGGTGTTGTCATGACCCCTCCCCGTTTGTGTCGATATTATTGTGAGCCTGACGCAATCTAGCAGAGGCAGGCACTCAATAAATCAAGACTTTAGTCGAAGGCAGTACAGAACATGGACCTCAGCTGCTGACCGGCATGCATGCCGGAACCAACGGCGTGCCGTGCTGCGCTGCATTAACTGCAGTTGTGGCGACGCCTCATGCTGACAGGCCGATCAAGTTCCATTCACCACCATTGCGGGGTTAGCATCGGCCGGACGCCGGGGTTTGCCGGGCGGCACGGATTGTGCGGCCGGGCCAGCTGACAAGAACAAGCCCGGCGCAGGGGAGGGGTCACAATTATGCTGCCAACCTGGGTGCCTCCGGTCGTTGCGCTTGCCTACGCCGGCGCGCTGTTCGCCGTCGCTTATGTCGGCGACAAGCGCCGGGTACCGTCGCGATTCCTGCCCGCGCCGCTGGTCTACAGCCTCGCGCTCGGGGTCTACTGCACCTCCTGGACCTTCTTCGGCGCCGTCGGCAGCGCCGCATCCACTGGTTGGGAATTCCTCGCTATCTATTTGGGCCCGGCTCTGGTTTTTGCAGTGTTTTATCGGATTCCCGAGCGCATCGTGCGTATCAGCAAGCGCCAGCGGCTCACCTCCATAGCAGACTTTATCGGTGCGCGTTACGGAAAGTCCCAGGCCCTGGCCGTGCTTGTATCCGGTGTCGCCCTGGTCGCGGTGCTGCCCTATATTGCGCTGCAACTAAGAGCGGTGTCGCGCAGCTACGAGGTGCTGGCCGGCGTACCCCATCATCAGATGAGCCAGGGGCCATTTCTTGACGGCGCCCTGGTCCTGGCAGCCGTGCTCGCCGTATTTACCATCCTCTTCGGGACCCGCCAGGTCGATGTGACCGAGAGTCATCGCGGTATGGTGTTGGCGGTCGCCGTCGAATCGGCGGTGAAGCTGTTGGCTTTTGTCGCCGTCGGGTTGTTTGTGCTGTTCGGCATGTTCGACGGTCCTGGCGCGCTGTGGGCGGCTGCGGCTCAAGTCCCCGAGATAAAGCAACTGTATTCCTCGGCCAGTCTGGGTGCGCCTTTCCTGGTCCAGACCGTGCTCGCGATGCTGGCCATCCTGTGCCTGCCGCGCCAGTTTCATATCGCCGTGGTAGAAAACCGGTCGCGCAAGGATCTTGCTTTCGCCCGTTGGGCTTTCCCTGTCTATCTTGGGGTATTCAGCTTGTTCGTGGCGCCGATCGCGCTGGCGGGTCTGCTCCGTTTCGGCGGCGCCGACGCCGACACATTCGTGCTGCGGCTGCCGATGGAACAGGGCAACACCGCGCTCGCTCTGCTGGCGTTTATCGGTGGCTTCTCGGCGGCGACCGCCATGGTCATCGTCGCAACCATTGCCTGCAGCACCATGCTGTGCAACGAGATCGTGATGCCAGCCCTGTTGCGCTGGCGGAGCGATGTGGTGCCCCAGGGTGACGAATTGCCGCGGTTCCTGATCCGCGTGCGCCGCGTCCTGGTCGTGCTGATCCTGATCCTGGGCTGGGCCTGCTACCGGGTGATCGGCGCCTATGGTGCGCTGGCCACGATGGGTCTGTTGTCGTTTGTTGCGGTGGCGCAATTCGGCCCGCCGCTGCTGTTCGGCCTGTTCTGGAAACGTGCGACGCATCAGGGCGCGATAGCCGGCTTGGCCGTCGGCTTTGTCATCTGGATCTACACGCTGTTGCTCCCGGCCGCCACCCAGACCGGCTGGTTCTCATCCGCATTCGTCGAGCAAGGATTGCTGGGTCTGGCCTGGCTGCAACCCTATTCGCTGATGGGGCTTTCCGGGCTGGATCCCATCACCCACGGCACCGTCTGGAGTCTGGGGCTGAACGTCGCTGCGCTGGTCCTCGTGTCTATCTATGGGGTGCCGGGTCTGCTCGAGCGCCGCCAGGCTGCGATCTTCTCCAGCCGGCTTGGTCTCGCGCCCAGCTATGAGCCGCCGCAGCTTAAAGGGAACGTGACCACCGGAGATCTTCGCGTCCTTGCCGAACGTTTTGTCGGTGCAGCCAAGGCACAGGCGGTGTTCCGGCAATATTTCACAGCCAGGGGTATGGAGCCCAGCGATACGTTGCGCGCCGACGCCGCCGCGATCGAACTCACCGAGCGGCTGTTGTCCGGCGCCATGGGAGGCATGGCCGCGCGCAGGGTGCTGGCATCGGCGCTCAAGGGCGGTGAACTGGAGCTGGACGATCTGGCCAGCATCGTCGGATCCGCATCACGGACCTCGGGTTTTAACCGGGACCTGCTCGAGATCACCCTTGAAAACATTGCTGAGGGTGTCAGCGTCGTCGATTCGCAGCTGCGCATCGTCGCCTGGAACCGGAGCTATCAGGAGATGTTCGGGTATCCGGCCGACCTGCTCCGGGTCGGGGCCCCGATAGCAGATCTGATCCGGTACAACGCGCGGCTGGGGCGCTGTGGGCCCGGCGACGTTGAAGGACACGTGCAGCGCCGCCTCGCCCATCTGCGGCGCAAGCAACGGCACGTCTATCAACGGGTACGGGATGATGGTGTGGTGCTGGAAATGCGCCAGAACCCCTTGCCCGGAGGCGGATTCGTCACCAGCTTCAGCGATGTCACAGAGCACAAACAGATCGAAGCGGCGCTGATCGACAGCGAGCGCAATATCCGCGCCTACACGGACATCGTGCCGGTGCTGATTGCGTTCGTCGACCGGGATCTCTGTTTCCGTTTCGTCAACCGAGCCTATGAGCAGGCCGTGGGGCTGCCGCGCGACCAGATCATCGGCCGGCGCGTGGATGAAGTTCTCCCCGAGCATCGTCTGATGGAGCGTGAAGCATTGATGGCGGCGGCGCTGGCCGGCGATCGCCAGAGTTTCGAGGTGGAGTCTTTCGACGCCGATAAATCCCGCCGTTATGCCGAGGCGACTTATATACCGCAGCGCAACGAGCGCGGTCAGGTGGAAGGATTCTTTGCGGTATTCCACGATATCACCGAGCGGCGACGGGCGGAGAAAGCACTGCGCGAGGCCTACGGCTCACTCGAACAACGCGTGGATGAACGCACCCGCGAGTTGTCGGATCTGAACGAGCGCCTGCGCCGCGAGAATGAGCTGCGCCGCGGCGTCGAACACGCGCTACGCGAGGCGACCAAGGCGGCTGAGATGGCCAACCTCGGCAAGACTCGCTTCCTTGCGGCAGCCAGTCACGACCTGCTGCAGCCGCTCAATGCGGCCCGGCTGTTTACTTCGGCGCTGGCCCAGCGCGAGCTGGACGGTGCCACCCGGATCTCGATCCAGCGGATCGACAGCTCACTGGTCGCTGCGGAGGAGTTGCTTACCACGCTGCTCGATATCTCAAAACTCGACGCTGGTGCGATGGAGCCCCAGCTCAGTGAGTTCAGCCTGCAGGAGATCATGACCGGGCTGAGCCTGCAGTACAGCGTCATCGCGCGGGAACGGGGTCTTGCGCTGCATACGATCCCGAGCCGGCTGACGGTGCGGACCGACCGCCGCTTCCTGCGCCGGATCCTGCAGAACTTCCTGTCCAACGCGATGCGCTATACGGCTAATGGTCGCGTCGTGCTGGGCTGCCGGCGCCAGAGTGGCGCCGTGCGGATCGAGGTCTGGGATACCGGCGTTGGTATCGAGCATGGGCATCTCGAACAGATCTTTGAAGAATTCCGGCGCCTGCAGAGCAAGGACCAAATCGGAGAGAAGGGCGTCGGCCTGGGTCTCGCTATCGTCCGGCGCATGGCCGGCGCGATGGGGCATCAGGTTGAGGTACGCTCGTGGCCCGGTCGCGGCTCCGTGTTCAGCGTAACCGTGCCGGTGGTCAAGGCGCGACGCCATGCCCGGAGGCAGGGGCTCAGGCCGCGACGCAGAAGCGGATTGCTCGAGGGCACCCGGGTGCTGTGCGTGGACAACCAGCCGGACATCCTGGAGGGCGTGGTTCAGCTGCTCGGGGGTTGGG
>JBATKC010000040.1:0-4742 GCA_049669065.1 Gammaproteobacteria bacterium | reverse complement strand
GAACACAAGCGGCTCTTATCCGGTTGCCGTTGCTAGTGTTGTTCGGCCTGATCACGGCGGGCTGTGGTGGAAGCAACAGTGGTGGGACCAATATCACCTCGATACCGCTGCCGACAGACACCCTGCTCAATCTGAGCTGCGAGGAAGCGGGGGTCTGGCCCGATCCCTGTGTTGCGAGCGATCCACAGAACCCCTACAGGACCGCGATAATTAGAGAGTTCGACGTCAACAACCCGGATGCCGAGACCAAGTTCGATCTGGCGGGCGCGATCCCTGCTGGCCGCACGGGCGCCAAGGCAAGGTTTTATCTCTGGGCGACGGCACTCGCGAGGCGAGCGTCAGGGGAGAATCAATGGTATACGGCGCGGGCTCTGCACGAGTTGTACAACTATAACGATGACCCGGTGATTCAGGCGCAAGCGTTAAAAGCCTACCGGTCGGTACTGGACAACTTCTTTGGCTCTGCGACGTTCTTCGAGTGCTGCTCGAACCTGGACCCCAACGGCGATCCGGTGCCCTTCTCCATACCCCTGAACGAGCTGACAGCCGATGACCTGTATCGGACGGATGCCACCGGATGGAAGCGGCTGATCCCGGGCGACCCGCTGCTGGCGATTTCAGAAATGGCGGACTGGGGTTACAGCTATCAACCGGCTACGCCGCCTAGCTTTGACAATGGCGTGGTGTCTGTAAACGACGGTTGACGGATCACGACAGCATCTCGCGTGGTATGCCGGCTCGGCCCGGGCGTGTTTTGATCCACAGAGTTGCTCCGACACTGCTCTTTTTTTTCGCTGCTCTCGTGCTGTCGCCCGTGACCGCATTGGCCGAGGCGATCCCGGTCGAGCTCCAGCAGACCGAACATGGCTGGCAGCTGTTGCGGGATGGTGAACCGTATTTTATCCGCGGCGCCGGCGGCGACGCCTCGTTGGAACAGCTGGCGGCGGCGGGGGCGAATTCGGTCCGCACCTGGAGCGCCGATGACATCGGCGCGCGTCTCGACGAGGCGCACGCTCTCGGTCTGTCCGTGACCGTCGGTATCTGGCTCGGCCACGAGCGTCATGGCTTCGACTACGGCGATGAGACCCAGGTCCGCGAGCAGCTCGAGCGCGCCCGCCAGATCGTGCTCCGCTACAAGGACCACCCTGCGGTCCTGTTGTGGGGCGTCGGCAACGAGATGGAGGGTTTCGAGTCGGGCGACGATCCCGCCATCTGGGCGGCGGTGAACGACGTGGCCGCCATGATCAAGCAACTCGACCCGGCCCATCCGACGATGACCGTCACCGCCGAGATCGGCGGCGGACGTATCAGCAGTATCAACGAGCACTGCCCGGCTATCGACATCCATGGCATCAATACCTATGGCGGGGCTCCATCAGTGGCCGAGCGCTATCGCGCCGGCGGGGGCACCAAACCATTTGTGCTAACCGAGTTCGGCCCGCCTGGCTCATGGGAGATCCCGAAGACCCCGTGGGGCGCGCCGCTCGAGCCGACCAGCACCGAGAAAGCGGCCTTTTACCGGCTCGGCTATGAGCGCAGCGTCACCGGCGCGCCGGGCCTCGCCCTCGGTTCCTACGTGTTCACCTGGGGCTACAAGATGGAAGCCACCGCGACCTGGTTCGGCATGTTTCTGCCGGACGGTTCCCGGCTCGGCGCGGTGGATGTGATGACCGAACTCTGGTCCGGCAGCGCGCCAGGCGATCTCGCGCCCACGATCGAGCCATTGATCGTCGAAGGTCAGTCCGAGGCAGATCCCGGTGATGTGCTGCGGGTCCGCGCGGTCGTCAGGGATCCCGAGGGGAGTGCGGTCCGCGCGCAGTGGGTATTGCGCCCCGAGGCCGAGGAACACGTCACCGGCGGCGACTTCCGGGCCATGCTGCCGGACATAGAGGGCGCGATCCTCGAGGCTGATGCCACCGGTGCCCGGGTACGGCTGCCCGGGCAACCCGGGCCCTATCGACTCTTCCTGTATGCCCATGACGAGGCCGGGAACGCGGCGACCGCTAATGTCCCGCTGCTGGCAAAAGGTGAGCGACGCACGCCAATGCCATTCCATGTATACAAGGATGGCTTCGAGGGCATGCCCTGGGTCCCTTCCGGCTGGATGGGATCGATCGACTCGCTAAGCCTGGACGGAGCTCACCCCGGGAACCCGCACGAGGGGCCGGCCTGCATCAAGATGCGTTATGTCGGAGATGGTGGCTGGGTCACTGTCGCCTGGCAGCATCCCGCGAACAACTGGGGCGACAGAGACGGCGGTTACGACCTCACTGGCGCCAGCAAACTGGAGCTGTGGGCTCGAGGAGAGTACGGCGGCGAGAGGATCGACATCGGTGTCGGCCTGCTGGACAAGGACAGAGCTTATCCCGATTCGGGCAAGACCAAGATCGAGGGCATCGTGCTGAAGCGCGAATGGCAGCGCTACGAAGTCCCGCTGAAGAGGGTCGACCCGTCGAGCATCAAGACAGGATTGGTGGTGACTCTGATCGGGAGGCGCGGATCATCCGTCAACGTCTATCTGGACAGCATCCGCTTCGTGCGCTGAGCGAAGCGGAGCAGCTTCGCTGATTGTCCATCGGCTACACGGCCTTGATCTTGCTTACCAGCTCCCTTAGGTATTCAGCACGCAGTGCGATATCTTCTTCCAGCAAACGGATTTCTTCGAGGATTGAATCGGCGACTTCCTGCTTCTGTTGTTTCGATTCCATCAGGTCCTGCAGCTCTTCGACCGCTTCCCGCAATGCCGGATCGCTCTCCATGACGGTCTTCACTTTGCGTTTCTTAACGCCGATCTCCGCTGCCTTCTGGACGCGAGGAAACTTGTAGGTCCTGGTTAGGGGCAATATGGAACCTTTCGGGCGGCGATAAACAATCCTCAGAACGTCGGTATAGGCGATGCTGTTGACCGAGAAGTTACTGATTTGCTGCGGATGCAATACACCCATTTCAGTGAGTCGTGGATACGTTTTCATCTGTTTGCGAGCCCTTCCAGATCCGGGTTATTCGGGTCGCTGAAGACGTTCTCACTGACTTCTGCAAACCACGCAATGTTGTTCAGCCCTGGCTACGTTCGATGACTCGTGTAGCGCCTGCCTGGCCAGATATTTTCCATCAATACGCTCAGAATATTACAGCACTTACCCATGCCAACGTTAACTAATATTACGCGGTCCAAATCCGCGATCAATGTTCCTGGTCGCCTCATGGGACTACCAGGAACGGGATGTTTGCATGCGCGGCGTGGCCATGATCGTCGTAGGCGTAGACGAACAGGCGATACTCGCCCGGCGGCGGCGCGGTGAGGCGAGCCGTCTCGGCCGACGTTTTGACCAGGCCATTCAGATTGGCAATCGATTCTTCGAACGCGCCCCCGACCTGGGTCGCCTCGCTCTCCGGCTTTAGCTCCCAGCGGAAGGCCAACTCGTCGCCCTCATGGTCGATTACGTCCAATACCGCGTCATAGATCTGGCCGGTACGCAGCGTCACGTTATCGGCGGCGCGCTTGCCATCCAGCACCATCGATCGGACCTGGGGCGAACGATTGTCCGGCCACGCCCCGTTCCAGATGTAGTGCATCACGTCGACCGCTTCGGTCTTCTCACCGGCCTCGGTAAACAGCCCGAACCACGTCGGCGTCCGCTCCTGTTTCTGGCCCCATAGAAACACGTATGAGCCGATGAGCTGGCCCTCGAGCGGTTCGAGCTTCTCTCGATAACCTTTCAGGTAAGTATCGGCCTTCTCGGTACTGGTCGCTTCGATCGGCGCGCCCCATGTTGTTTTCGCCACTTCCCACCAGCCGATCGCACCCCATTCGGTGACAAAGAACGGGCCGTCATAACCGGTCTCTTCCAGGAATTCAGGCAATATGAATAGCTGACCGTAGACCTGAAAACTGACAAAATCGAGATCCGGTGCTCGCTCCATAATATCTTTGACGACATTGGCCCCGAGCCCGGCTGTGGTCGTCGTCGTGGGATGATTCGGGTCCAGTTCATGGATCATCCGCGATACCTCGTTGACGGCATCATAGACCTTCGGATTGGTGTAGTCGTAGTTCAATTCATTGCCGATGATCCACGCGAGCAAAGCAGGGTGGTCGCGGTATTTCAGGACCTCACTACGAAAGCTCTCGAGCTGTGCGGCCACCGCCTCGGGATCGTCATAGTCGAAGCCCCAATGCTCTGAACCCATCGGCAGGCAGACAGCTACCGTTACGCCGTGGGCATGAGCCTTGTCGAGTACTTCCTGTGCCGTCTCCACGTCGTTTGCGGTGGTCCACGTACGGATGGCATTGCCGCCATGCGCCGCCAGCGAAGTGATATCGCCGAACTCCAGGCCGGCGCCCTTGATCACATAAGGCTCGCCACCGCGCATCAGCTGATACCCGTTTGCGGTCTGTACGATCTCTACCTTGACGGCGGTCGTGGTCTGCTCGACCTCGACCTCGGCTGAGCAGGCCGTGAGTACGCATGCTGCAAGTGCCGACGTGAGCGTAGTCACCAGGCGGCCATACACAGGATTGATAGTCGGATCGATGCGCATCTCAGTTCCTCACAAGCAATTGTTCAAGTTCCTCCAGCGTGCGCCCCTTGGTCTCGGGTAACAGGCGTATGACGACGACGAGACCGATCAGAGCGAAAATCCCGTAGATCAGGAAGGTCCCGGCATTACCCAGGTTCTCGAGCTCCCAGGGAAACACCAGCTGCACCCCGAAACTGACCGCAGAGTTGATCAGGCCGACA
>JBATKC010000039.1:0-2150 GCA_049669065.1 Gammaproteobacteria bacterium | reverse complement strand
GGCGTACCGGCAACCCCGTTCCCGGTAGACCTTGATGACGTATACCGGGCGCACAAACTGATCCGGGCCTCGCTGCCCGATACGCCCATGGTGGTCCATCCGCTGTTGACCGAGCGCATGGGCTGCGAGACGTTCGTCAAGCTAGAGAACACCCACAGCATCGGTTCCTTCAAGATCCGCGGCGGCTTGTTCCTGCTCGCCAATATGTCGGAGTCGGATCGGCGTCGCGGCCTGGTCACCGCGACACGCGGCAACCACGGGCAATCGATCGCCCGGGCCGCCAGTCTGTACAACGCGCGTTGCACGATCTTTGTCCCGCGCGGCAACAACGCGCACAAGAACGCGGCCATGAGCGCGCTGGGTGCTGACGTGGTTGAGCAGGGTCACGATTTCGACGAGGCCTGGGAAATCGCGGAAGCCTTTGCCCTGCAGACCGGCGCCCGCCTGGTGCATCCGGCGCGGGAACCGGACCTGATCGCCGGGGTCGGCACCGCCGCGCTGGAGATGATCGAGCAGGCCGGCGAGCCGCTGGATGCGGTCTTCGTGCCGGTCGGTGGAGGCAGCATCGCCACCGGGATGGCGCTGGTATTCAAGGCGTTGAGCCCCACCACCCGGGTCTATGGCGTGCAGGCCGAGAACGCGCCGGCCATGCATCATGCATGGCAGACCGGCGAAGAGCGCCCGTTCGCGGTGACCGACACCATCGCTGACGGTCTCGCGGTCCGCGTGCCGGTGGATTTCACGCTCAATGTCATGCGTGAGCTACTGGCCGGCATGCTGCTGGTGTCAGAAGAAGAGATCCAGGACGCGATCCGCTGCTATGCGAACACCATCCACCAGATGGCGGAGGGTGGCGCGGCCGCGGCGCTGGCCGGCGCGATGAAGATGCGCAGCGAGTTCCGTGGCAAGCGTATCGGCGTCGTGCTCACCGGCGGCAACATCGACACCGAAACCTTGCTGCACGCACTCAGCGGTCGCCCGCCGATGCACGTGCCTCAGGCGATGCCGATGTTCCCGATCGATGATCTGTCCTATGGCTATTGATCCCCAAGCGCCGCGCGAGGCCGACGAGTCTGGCCGCGAGCGTCTGGTCATCTTTGACACCACCTTGCGCGATGGCGAGCAGGCGCCTGGATGCAGCATGAACGGCCGCGAGAAGTTGCGCATCGCCCGGGCGCTGGCAGAACTCGGTGTCGATGTGATCGAGGCCGGCTTCCCGGCGGCGTCGCAGGGCGATTTCGAAGCAGTGCGCGCGATCGCCGCCGAGATCGAGGGACCGTCGATCTGCGCCTTGGCGCGTTGCGGCGATAGTGATATCGAACGCGCCTGGGAAGCGCTGTCGGCAGCCGCGAAGCCGCGTATCCATACCTTTATCGCGACCAGCCCGATCCATCGCAAGTTCAAGCTGGAGATGGGTCGCGAGGAGGTGCTGCGCCGTGCGATCCAGGGCGTAAGCACCGCGCGGGGCTTGTGCGCCGACGTGGAGTTTTCTGCAGAAGATGCCTCGCGCACCGAGCCCGAATTCCTGGCCGAGGTGCTGACCGCGGTCATCGAGGCAGGTGCGACCACGGTCAATATCCCTGACACCGTCGGCTATGCCGTCCCAGCCGAGTTCGCGCATCTGATCGACTATCTGCTCCAGCACGTCCCCAACATCGGTCAGGCGATCATCAGCGTCCATTGTCATGATGACCTGGGTATGGCCGTCGCCAACAGCCTGGCCGCGGTCCAGGCCGGCGCGCGGCAGGTGGAGTGTACGGTCAACGGCATCGGCGAGCGCGCCGGCAACTGCGCGCTCGAGGAAGTCGTGATGGCGGTCCATACCCGGGCTGATCAGCTACCGGTGCGCTGCGGTGTACGCAGTCAGCGGCTGGTGCCGACCAGCCGCATGGTGGCGGCCGCGACCGGTGTCCATGTGCCGCGCAACAAGGCTATCGTCGGCGAGAACGCATTTGCCCACGAAGCCGGCATCCACCAGCACGGCATGCTGCGTCATCGCGCTACCTACGAGATCATGCAGCCGGCTGATGTCGGTCTGGATGCAAGCCAGCTGGTGCTGGGCAAACACAGCGGCCGCCACGCCTTCCGCCAGCGCCTCGAACAGCTGGGCATGGATCTGGGTGAAGAGGATCTGGATCGCGCGTTTATGG